>NZ_JBDFRB010000001.1:291669-394028 GCF_039615075.1 Sinomonas halotolerans
GTGGGCTGCCGGGCGGGGCCCGGGGGGCGGGCCGTTGGGCCGCCGCCCCGGTTTATATGCCGGGGGGGGGCGGCCCTTCGCGGTACGGTAGCGAATATGGCGACTCGTACCTCCTCCGCGCCTCAGTCCAGCAGCAGGACCGGAAAGCCGGCCCGTTCTCCCCGGTCCGGCGGTACGGCAGCACGCAGCAAGGGCACGTCCACGACCCGCTCGGGCGTGACGAGCACGGACTCCGGGCAGCCCTGGCCCGCACGGGTCCTCAGCGGCGTCTGGCTGGCGCTGGCGCACGCGGTCGGCGGCGGCGTGCGGCGGATCGGGACGGACGTGAGCCACATCCCGGCCGACGAGCGCCGCGACGGGGCAGGGCTGTTCAACCTCGCCCTCGCGGTCTTCATTGCGACGTTCGCCTGGTGGGGCTGGCAGGGCTGGTTCCCGGACGCCGTCTACGCGGTGGTCAACGGCACGTTCGGCTGGATCTCGCTCCTCCTGCCGCTCATGCTCGGAGTGTGCGCCTTCCGGCTGTTCCGCAGGCCGCAGGACCACCGCGGCAACAACCGGGTGGGCATCGGCTTCCTCGTCATGGCCTTCGCCGGCACCGGAATCGCCCACGTGGCCGGCGGCCTCCCGGCCGCCTCGGCCGGCTTCGAGGGGCTCCGTGCCGCCGGCGGCATGCTCGGGTTCCTCGCGGCCTCGCCGCTGGCCGAGATCCACCCCGCGGTGCCCGTGCTCGTCTACGGCGCGCTCGCCTTCGTCTCGCTGCTCATCGTGACGGCGACGCCGTTCGCCACCATCCCGCGGCGCATGCGGGGAGCCTGGGAGCACCTTATGGGGGTGGACCTGCACCCCGATGACCGTGAGGGCGGCGGAGGCGCTCATGACCGCAGCTACCTCGAGGACTCCGAGCGCCGGGCCCGCGAGGCCGCCAAGGAACGCCGGAAGAAGGGCCGCAAGGGCCTCCTCGGCCGCGGAGGCGCGGACGAGTCCGACGCGTCCGAGGGGTACGCGGGCGACGAGCCGTACGAGCAGGCGGTCGTGGACACCATCGATCCGGACGCCGCGCCGGCAGCCCCGGACGAGCGCGCGGCCGGCCGCTCCCAGGCCGAGGCCGCCATCGAGAAGATCCGCGCCGCCCAGCAGGGCCGCGTCGGCACCAAGGCACCCGAGGGCGCCACCGAGGCCATCCCGACGGTCGGCCTTCCCGGCGCCGGCGGGGCCGCCGCACCCCACGTGCCGTCGACGCCGGTCGCTCCCACGCCTCCGCCGGCCCCGATCCCGCAGCGCACCGAGCAGCTCCAGCTGGCCGGCGATGTCGCCTACACGCTCCCGCAGTCGGACTTCCTCGTCCAGGGCACCGCGCCCAAGGAGCGCACCGAGGCGAACGACGCCGTCGTGGCGGCCTTGACCAACACGCTCCAGCAGTTCAACGTCGACGCCGAGGTCACCGGCTTCTCGCGCGGTCCCACGGTCACGCGCTACGAGATCGAGCTCGCGCCCGGGACCAAGGTCGAGAAGGTCACGGCCCTGAGCAAGAACATCGCCTACGCCGTCGCGAGCTCGGACGTGCGCATCCTCAGCCCCATCCCCGGCAAGAGTGCGATCGGCATCGAGATCCCCAACATGGACCGCGAGACAGTCTCCCTCGGCGACGTCCTGCGCAGCAACAACGCCCGCCGCACCGAGCACCCGATGGTCATGGGCGTGGGCAAGGACGTGGAGGGCGGCTTCGTCGTCGCCAACCTCGCCAAGATGCCGCACATGCTCGTGGCCGGCGCGACCGGGGCCGGCAAGTCCTCGTTCGTGAACTCGATGATCACCTCGATCCTCATGCGCGCGACCCCGGACGAGGTCCGCATGGTCATGGTGGACCCCAAGCGCGTCGAGCTCACCGCCTACGAGGGTGTCCCGCACCTGATCACGCCGATCATCACGAGCCCCAAGAAGGCCGCCGAGGCGCTCCAGTGGGTCGTGCGGGAGATGGACGCCCGCTACGACGACCTCGCGAACTACGGCTTCAAGCACATCGACGACTTCAACAAGGCGGTCCGGGCCGGGAAGGTGATCCCGCCGGCAGGCTCGGAGCGCAAGGTGCGCCCGTACCCCTACCTCCTCGTGATCGTCGACGAGCTCGCGGACCTCATGATGGTCGCCCCGCGGGACGTCGAGGACTCGATTGTGCGCATCACCCAGCTCGCCCGCGCGGCCGGCATCCACCTCGTCCTGGCCACGCAGCGCCCGAGCGTGGACGTGGTCACGGGCCTCATCAAGGCCAACGTGCCCTCGCGCATGGCCTTCGCCACCTCCTCCGTCACGGACTCCCGCGTCGTCCTGGACCAGCCCGGCGCCGAGAAGCTCATCGGCCAGGGCGACGCCCTGTTCCTCCCGATGGGTGCCTCGAAGCCCATGCGCGTCCAGGGCGCCTGGGTCTCGGAGTCCGAGATCCACAAGGTCGTCGAGCACGTCAAGGGCCAGCTCTCCGTGACGTACCGGGACGACGTCGCCGCGGAGCCCGAGAAGAAGCAGATCGACGAGGAGATCGGGGACGACCTCGAGGTCCTGGTGCAGGCGACCGAGCTCGTCGTCACGACCCAGTTCGGCTCGACCTCCATGCTCCAGCGCAAGCTCCGAGTGGGATTCGCGAAGGCCGGCCGCCTCATGGACCTCCTCGAGTCGCGCGGGGTCGTGGGCCCGTCCGAGGGCTCCAAGGCCCGCGACGTCCTCGTGAAGCCGGACGACCTCCCTGCCGTCCTCGCCGCCCTCCGCGGTCAGGAGGCACCGTCGTCGGACGCCGGCACAGGCCCAGCCGAAGCCCGCACTGCCGCGGCGCTCGCCGACAACGCGAGCGCCAACCACCGCACGGGCGAGTACGAGGAGTCCTCGCCGTATGCGGAGGACCGGGTCGCGGCTGACCTCGATGCGCGCTCCCAGGCCGTCGACTACCACGACGGGTCCGACGGGGAGGACGGCAGCGAGGACGCCTGGCAGCTCACCGGACGCTAGGCTGAACCGGTGACCTCCCCGCCGCCGGCTCCGCCGGGCCAGCTCTGGAACCTGCCCAACATGCTCACGATGTTCCGGATCGCCCTCGTTCCGGTGTTCGTGTGGCTGATGCTCGCGGACGCATCCCAGCAGGGGCTCCTCCGCTGGCTCGCGGTGCTCGCGTTCGCCGTGGCGATGTACACCGACCACCTCGACGGGCAGATCGCGCGCCGGCGGAACCTCATCACCGACTTCGGCAAGATCGCGGACCCCATCGCTGACAAGCTCCTGACCGGCTCCGCGCTCGTGCTCCTCTCCGCCGTGGGCGAGCTCCCGTGGTGGATCACGATCGTGATCCTCGTGCGCGAGTGGGGGATCACGGCCCTGCGCTTCGTCGTGATCCGCTACGGGGTCATGCCTGCCTCTCCCGGGGGCAAGCTCAAGACCGTCCTGCAGACCGTCGGGCTCGGGCTGTACCTCCTGCCGCTGCGCGACGTGGCCCCGGCCGTGCCCGCCGTGGCGTTCGCCGTCATGCTCGCCGCCGTCGCGGTGACGGTCGCGACCGGCGTGGACTACGTGGTCAAGGCGGTCCGGCTGCGAGCCGCGGCGAAGGGCGGCAGCTGATGTCCACCGCCGCCCGGGTCGTCCGCGCGATGGCGGACCGCGCACTGACCGCGGGGACGGCCGAGTCCCTCACGGCAGGACAGGTCGCCGCCGCACTCGCGGACACGGCGGGCGCATCGGCAATGCTGCGCGGCGGGGTCGTGGCGTACGCGAGCGCGGTGAAGGAGCACGTGCTCGGGGTCCCCGGGGAGCTGCTGGCCTCGGTGGGCTCGGTCGACCCGGAGGTCGCGCGGCAGATGGCCCTCGGCGCCCAACGGGTCCTCGGGGCCGACTACGCTGTGGCGACCACGGGCGTCGCGGGGCCCGAGCCCCACGACGGCAAGCCCGTGGGCACCGTGTACGTCGCGGTCGCGGGTCCGCGCGGCTGCGCGGCGCAGGGCCACCACTTCGCCGGCGGCCGCGCCGAGGTGCGCGCGGCCGCGACCGAGGCGGCCCTCGCCGCCCTGCTCGATGCGGTCCTGGCGGCCGACGCCGCTGCTCCCGCCCCCTGACGCCCGCGGCCCCTCTCCCGCGGGCCCCCCTCCCGCCGGGCCCGCGGGGCCGGCGGGCTCGTCCCGTCCGTCGACGGACCGGCTGGCCCCCGCCAGCCGAACCCGAATCGAAGCTGGGAGACTCCTGTGAATCCGCGTAGCGCGCGCGGGGACGGGGAACAAAAGAGGACAAGGCCGAGTTGTGCATAGTGTCCATCGTCGGATGGGCAACACTAAGATGAGTCAGACCGGAGCTCGAGCGGGGCTCCCGTAGTCGAGGAGTGCGTCGATACACATGGTTAAGCAGCCCGTGTCCGTCAATGGAGTAGTCCGCTGGCGCGATGTGGGCATGGCCGGGATCGCGAAGCAGGAGCAGAAGGAGCGCACCATGGTTGTACTGCGACATGAGATCGGCGACGTCCTCCGGGACGTCCGTCAGCGGCAGGGCCGTACGCTCCGTGAAGTCTCGCACAGCGCGAGGGTCTCTCTGGGCTACCTGAGCGAGGTCGAGCGCGGCCAGAAGGAAGCCTCCTCCGAGCTCCTCTCGTCCATCTGCAGCGCGTTGGACGTTCCCCTCTCTGTGATGCTGCGCGAGGTCAGCGACCGCGTGGCCGTCGCCGAGGGCATCACCATCCCTGACACCGTCCCGCAGGAGTTCTCCCAGCGCTACGGCAAGGACATGACCACGACGGACCTGGACGCTGAGCTGACCAAGCTCGGCTGACCTCTCCCCAACCGGGACGGCGGGGTCGGGCGCAATGCCCGGCCCCGCCGTCGTCGTGTCTGTGCGCACTGCTGCGCGGTGCCGCGACAGGCGCCGCAGATCAGGCGTGCCGGTGTTCGGCGTGCTTCTCCGCCAGGGTCGTGTTGAGACGGCGCAGGTATCCCGCGAGGGCGGCCACCTCGCTCTCGTCCCAGGCGCCGAGTGCCTCGCGGAAGAAGCCGCGGCGGCGGTCGAGCACGTCGTCGACGTGGGCCCGGCCCTCCTCGCTGAGGAGGACGAGCGCCGCGCGCCGGTCCTCGGGATCGGACTCCTTGCGCACGAGCCCGAGTTCCTCGAGCAGCGTGACCTGACGGCTCACGGTGGGCTTCCCGACCCCCACTGCCGCGGCGAGATCGGTGACCCGCATCGGGCCCTCGCGGTGCAGGATCGCGAGCAGGCCGTATCCGGCCGGATCGAGCTCGGGGTGGAGGGCCCGTGCCATGGCCTGCGAGGCGGCCCTGCCGCGCCGCCAGAGGAGCCCCAGCTGCTGCTCGATCTCGAGGAGCGCGGTGTCGCGCTGGTCGGCGGCAGGGGCATGGGAGGGCGGCATGGCTCCCATGATAGGGGCCGGGGCTGCGCGGGCAGGGAGCGGCGCGGGGAAGCGGCGGCGGTCGGCGAGTGGCGATGGGAGAATGGACGACGTGCGGCACAGCGACTTCTGGCAGTTGATGGACGACGAGTTCGGGTCCGGGTACGCCCACGTCCTCGCATCCTCGGCCGTGCTCAGTGCGGTGGGCGGCAGGACAGCGGTCGAGGCGCTGAAGGCGGGCGTCCACCCACGCGCGGTCTGGGTGGCCGTGTGCGACCTCCAGGACGTGCCCCAGGAGCGCAGGCTCGGCCGCGACCGGCCCCCGCGCGACTGATCACCGACGACACGCCGCGGGGGGATTCGAAAATGTGTTCGGAATGGCGGTATCCTCCTGCACAGAGCATTCCTCGCCCGTCTCCGCCGGCACTTGTCCACATAGGGCGCCCAAGGCCTTGGACTGTCGGTGGAGCTCGGTAGCGTAGCAGCGTGGGGGACGGCGGGGCCGGACAGGGGCTCCGTCCATGACAATCGGATCCCGGAGGTGGACCATGGCAGTTTCGCCGGAGCGCGAGAAAGCCCTCGAAGCAGCACTCGCCCAGATCGACAAGCAGTTCGGCAAGGGCTCGATCATGCGCCTGGGGGACGACACGCGTGCGCCTGTGGAGGTGATCCCCACCGGTTCGATCGCCCTCGACGTCGCGCTGGGCATCGGCGGCCTCCCGCGCGGCAGGGTGATCGAGATCTACGGCCCGGAGTCCTCCGGAAAGACGACCGTCGCGCTGCACGCGGTGGCCAACGCCCAGCGCAATGGCGGCATCGCGGCCTTCATCGACGCCGAGCACGCACTGGATCCGGACTATGCCGCGAAGCTCGGCGTCGACACGGATGCCCTCCTCGTCGCCCAGCCGGACACCGGTGAGCAGGCGCTCGAGATCATGGACATGCTCGTCGGCTCGGGCTCGTTGGACATCATCGTCATCGACTCGGTTGCGGCACTCGTCCCGCGCGCCGAGATCGAGGGCGAGATGGGCGACAGCCACGTCGGCCTGCAGGCACGCCTCATGAGCCAGGCGCTGCGCAAGGTCACCGGCCGCCTCAACCAGACCAAGACCACGGCGATCTTCATCAACCAGCTGCGTGAGAAGATCGGCGTCTTCTTCGGATCGCCCGAGACCACCACGGGTGGAAAGGCGCTCAAGTTCTACGCCTCGGTCCGTATCGATGTGCGGCGTATCCAGACGCTCAAGGAAGGGTCCGACTCGGTCGGCAACCGCACCAAGGCGAAGATCGTCAAGAACAAGATGGCGCCGCCCTTCAAGCTCGCCGAGTTCGACATCATCTACGGCCAGGGCATCTCCCGCGAGGGCGGCATCATCGACATGGGCGTGGAGCACGGGATCATCAAGAAGTCAGGCTCGTGGTTCACCTATGACGGCGACCAGCTCGGCCAGGGCATGGAGAACTCGCGCCGGTTCCTGCGTGACAACCCCGAGCTGGCGGACGAGCTCGAGCGGCTCATCAAGGCGAAGCTCGGCGTGGGCGTCCAGAGCGAGGCGGAGGGACAGCCGCGCCTGAAGGCCGTTGAGGGAGACTGAGCGGCCCCCGCGCCCGGAGGAGGACCCGGACGCGGATCCCGAGTCGGTCGCGCGGGCAATCCTCCTGCGGCAGCTGACCCACGGGCCCCGGAGCCGTCACCAGCTCGAGGGCAGGCTCCGCGAGCGGAACGTTCCCGAAGAGCTGGCCCAGATGCTGCTCGACCGGTTCGAAGATGTGGGCCTGGTCAATGATGCGGAGTTCGCACGCCTGTGGGTGCGGAGCCGGGCGGAGAGCAAGTCGCTCGCCCGCTCCGCGCTCCGGCGTGAGCTCGCGGACAAGGGCATCCGGGGCGAGACGGCCGAGGCAGCCCTCGAGGAGCTCGGCGCCGACGAGGAGGAGGCGGCTGCCCTGCGTCTGGTCCAGCGCCGGGTGCGGGCGTTCGACCCGGACGACCCCGCCGCGCGGGACAAGGAGCTCCGCCGGCTCGTGGGGATGCTCGCCCGCAAAGGCCACCCGCCCGGCCGCGCGTTCCAGCTCGCTGCGCAGGTCCTCGAGGAGTCCAGCCGGCACCCGTGACGGCCCGGTACCCTTGATGGGTGAGTTCCACGATCGATGCCAGCTCCCTCCCCGCCCTCGAAGCCCAGACCGGGGAGGCGCGCAGCTATGAGGTGCGGACGTTCGGCTGCCAGATGAACGTCCACGATTCGGAGCGCATGTCCGGCCTGCTCGAGGCTGCCGGCTACGTGCGCGCCGAGGACGGCGCGCAGCCGGACGTCGTCGTGTTCAACACGTGCGCCGTCCGCGAGAACGCGGACAACAGGCTGTACGGCCATCTGGGCCAGCTGCGCCCGGTCAAGGACCGCAACCCCGGCATGCAGATCGCAGTGGGAGGCTGCCTGGCCCAGAAGGACAGGGACACGATCCTGGCCAAGGCCCCCTGGGTCGATGCGGTGTTCGGCACCCACAACGTGGGTGCCCTCCCGGCGCTGCTCGAGCGCGCGCGCCACAACGAGTCCGCCCAGATGGAGATCCTCGAGTCCCTCGAGGTGTTCCCCTCGACGCTGCCCACAAAGCGCGATTCGGCCTACAGCGGCTGGGTCTCGATCTCCGTGGGCTGCAACAACACCTGCACGTTCTGCATCGTCCCGAGCCTGCGCGGCAAGGAGCGCGACCGTCGCCCGGGAGAGATCCTGGGCGAGATCGAGGCGCTCGTGGCCGACGGCGCGATCGAGGTGACCCTCCTTGGCCAGAACGTGAACTCGTACGGGGTCGAGTTCGGCGACCGGCTCGCGTTCGGCAAGCTCCTGCGCGCGTGCGGAGGCATCGAGGGCCTCGAACGGGTCCGCTTCACGAGCCCGCACCCTGCGGCGTTCACGGACGACGTCATCGAGGCCATGGCGGAGACCCCCAACGTCATGCCGCAGCTCCACATGCCGCTCCAGTCCGGCTCGGACCGGATCCTGCGCGAGATGCGCCGCTCCTACCGCAGCGCGAAGTTCCTCGGCATCCTCGACAGGGTGCGGTCCCGCATCCCGGACGCCGCCATCACCACGGACATCATCGTGGGCTTCCCCGGCGAGACTGAGGAGGACTTCCAGGCGACTCTCGACGTGGTCGAGCGCTCCCGCTTCGCGAGCGCCTTCACGTTCCAGTACTCGCAGCGCCCCGGCACGCCCGCCGCGGACCTGCCGGAGCAGCTGCCCAAGGCCGTGGTGCAGGAGCGCTACGAGCGGCTCGTGGCCCTCCAGGACCGCATCGCCGCCGAGGAGAACGCGAAGCAGCTCGGCCGCACGCTCGAGGTCATGGCCACGGCCCAGTCAGGCCGCAAGGCCGAGCAGACCCACCGCCTTTCGGGCAGGGCCCGCGACAACCGGCTCGTCCACTTCAGCGTCCCCGAGGGCGCCGAGGCCCCGCGCCCCGGCGACCTGGTCACGGTGCCCGTGACGGAGGCGGCACCCTTCCACCTGATCGCGGACCCCGCCGGCCCCGAGGACTACATGCTGCGCCGTTCGCGCGCCGGGGACGCCTGGGACCGCGCCCAGGCGGACTCGTGCGGGGCTCCGGCAGCCCCCGCCGGCAAGGGCGGCCGCGGCGTGAGCCTCGGCATGCCCGCACTGCCCGTCCGCGCGCTCTAGCGGTGGCGGACTCTGAGGCCCTGCCGCCGGTGATCGCGGTCGTGGGGCCGACCGGTTCCGGGAAGTCGGACCTCGCGGTCGACCTCGCGCTCGCCCTCGGCGGCGAGGTGGTCAACGCCGACGCGCTCCAGTTCTACCGCGGCATGGACATCGGCACGGCGAAGATCACCGACCCCGAGCGGCGCGGTGTCCCGCACCACCTCCTGGACATCCTGCACGTCCGCGAGGAGGCCAGCGTCTCGGCGTTCCAGACCCTCGCCCGGGAGACTGTCGCGGACATCCACGCGCGCGGGCGGCGCGCGGTCCTCGTGGGCGGCTCGGGCCTGTACGTCCGGGCCGTGCTCGACGTCCTCGAGTTCCCCGGCACGGATCCGGCCGTGCGCGCGAGGATCGAGACGGAGGCCGAGCGGGACGGCCTGGAGGCACTGCGGGAGAGGCTGCACGCTGTGGATCCCGTCTCGGCGGGTCGGCTCGGGGACGTGCGCCGCATGGTCCGGGCCCTCGAGGTCCACGAGCTGACCGGACGGCCCTTCAGCTCCTACATGCCCGAGCGGCAGTACGCCGCGCCTGCGGTACAGATCGGCCTCGACCTCGACAGGGCGGCGCTCCACGCGCGCCTCGCCGCGCGGGTCCACCGCATGGCCGACGCCGGCCTCCTGGAGGAGGTGCGCCAGCTCGCCGGGGAGGGGCTCCGGGAGGGCCGCACGGCGTCCAGGGCCCTCGGCTACGGGCAGTTCCTCAGGGTGGTCGACGGCGAGTCCACGCTCGAGCAGGCCGTCGAGGAGACCATCGTGGCGACGCGGCAGTTCGCGCGCCGACAGCTCACCTGGTTCCGTGCTGACCCCCGCGTCCACTGGCTCGACGCCTTGGCGCCGGACCTCGCGGAGCAGGCGCTCGGCGTCGTGCGGGCCGCCGACGACGCCCAGCGCCGGGCGGCCGGGCGGGCGGCCGGTACGCTGGACGCATGACCTCTCCTGCCGCGACGTCCACGCCGTCCACCGCGCCCGAGCACCGCGCCGCCGTCCTCGCCGGACTCGCCGGCCTGCCGTTCGCGAAGGGCCACGGCACGGGGAACGACTTCGTCCTCGTCGCGGATGGCGCCGGCGAGCGCGTGCTGGGCGAGGCCGAGGCCGCGGCCCTGTGCGACAGGCACCTCGGGCTCGGCGCGGACGGGCTCATCCGCGCCATCCGCTCCGCCGAGCTGCCCGAGGGGCGCGCCGTGCTCGCCGAGGAGCCAGCGGCCGAGTGGTTCATGGACTACCGCAACGCGGACGGCTCACTGTCCGAGATGTGCGGCAACGGCGTGCGGGTGTTCGTCGCCTTCCTCATCGACCAGGGCCTCGTGCAGCTCGCGCCGGGAGAGGTGCTCGCGATCGGCACGCGGGCCGGGGTGAAGCGGGTCGAGCGACGCGGCGAGGGGTTCGCCGTGGACATGGGGCCGTGGGAGTTCATCTTCCCCGCCGAAGCCCAGCGGGACGCGGCGGACTCGCAGGTGACCGCGGTGGGCCTCGACGTGCCCCGGCCGGCGCTGAGCGTGAGCATGGGCAATCCGCACACCGTCGTGGCCCTCGCCGAGGCCGCGGAGCTGACGGGCCTCGGCCTCCACACGGCCCCGGGCGTGGAGCCCCTCCCGCCGCACGGGACCAACGTGGAGTTCGTCGTCCCGGCCGAGCCGCTCGTGGCTGGCGGGACGGGGACCATCACGATGCGTGTGCACGAGCGCGGCGTGGGCGAGACCCAGTCCTGCGGGACGGGGGCGTGCGCTGCCGCCGTGGCCATCCGCCACTGGGCAGGCCCGGGCGCCACCGACCGCTGGAGCGTCCACGTCCCCGGCGGAACGGTGGGCGTCACGTTCGTGCCCGGGCCCGAGGGCCGCGAGCATGTGGAGCTCGCCGGCCCTGCGGCCATCGTGGCCCACGGCACCCTCGGCTGATCCTGGCCCGGCGGCGGTCAGGCCGCTCTGGCGACCCGCAGCAGCCTGAAGCCCTTCGACGTCGCCGCCCGCTCGACGTCGTACCCGTCGCCGAGCTCCTTGACGAGCCACGGCGCGAGGGAGTCCGCGCCGAGGTTCTTCTGCACCACAAGCCAGGCCTCGCCGCCCGGTGCGAGCCGCGGCAGCCACAGGAGGAGGAGATCGTGGAGGGCCTGCTTGCCGATCCGGATGGGCGGGTTGGACCAGATCGTGGCGAATCCGAGGCTCGGGTCCACGTCCTCCGGAAGGGACACGCGGACATTGCCGAGCCCGAGCAGTGCCGCGTTCTCCTGGGTGAGCGCGAGGCTGCGCGTGTTGACGTCCACGGCGTGCACGGTCGCGCCCGGGGAGCGCATCGCCATCGTGAGGGCGATCGGGCCCCAGCCGCAGCCGATGTCGAGCAGGTTCCCCTCGGGCGCCGGATCCGGCGCCTCCGCCAGCAGTACCGCCGTGCCCTTGTCGACGCCGTCGGGGCTGAAGATCCCGGCGGAGGTGCGCAGGGCCAGCTCACGCCCCTCGAGGACGACGGCGAGCGGCCGGCGCACGTCCGGCACGTCCGGTGTGGCGTTGAAGTAGTGGGCAGGCTCCATAGGAGACCAGCGTAGTGGCCCGGGCCCGAGGGCATGCCCCGCGGGGTCCGGGAACCGCTTCCGCGACTGGCCCGCCGCAGGCGTGGAGGAGATGCGTGCGGTCCGCGCCGCGGCCGGATGGCGCTGCAGCCGTGTCCCGTCTGGGGGAGCGGGCGGCTGTCGGGTAGACTAGAACGCATGTTCGTGTTCATCTGACGCCGCCGTGTCGCCGCGGCTTCCGCCCGCGACGCCGCCGCGAGGCCCCCCGACCGTCGAGGATCGGCCGCTGCCCGCACGTCCACGCGCTCCGATGCCCATTCCGGCAGCGCACAGAACACCATCCCAGGAGCTTCCCCGTGACATCCCATCCCCTCCAGGGGCCTTCTCCACAGACCCCTGCCCCAGACGCTGCCGGCGAACGGCGCCCGCACTATTCTGGAAACCCACCCGCAGCTAAGGAGACCATGACCGACAACCAGCAGGGCCCGCGCGTCCCGTCCGACAGCGGTGCCGAGTCCGGCGACCTGAGCGCCGCCGACATCCGCGCTGTGATCGACCGCATTCTCACCACCGAGGACGCAGCCTCAGCCAAGGGTGCAGAGGCGCCCGGGGCCGGCGGGGACGTCGCAGGCGGATCCGCCGGCTCGCGGCGCAGCCTGTCCGGCCGGGCCCAGGCGCTCTCCGCGCTCGAGTTCGAGCACGGCGACTACGACGGCGAGCAGCGCGACCTCGATGAGCGGCGGGCACTGCGCCGCGTGGCCGGGCTCTCCACCGAGCTCGAGGACGTCACCGAGGTCGAGTACCGGCAGCTGCGCCTCGAACGCGTCGTGCTCGCGGGCCTCTGGACGGAGGGCACGCTCGAGGAGGCGGAGAACTCGCTCCGCGAGCTCGCCGCACTCGCGGAGACGGCTGGCTCGGAGGTGCTCGACGGCGTCGTGCAGCGCCGCCAGAAGCCTGACCCCGGCACCTTCCTCGGCTCGGGCAAGGCGCTCGAGCTGCGCGACATCGTCATGGCGACGGGTGCGGACACGGTCGTGGTCGACTCCGAGCTCTCCCCGTCGCAGCGGCGCGGCCTCGAGGATGTGGTCAAGGTCAAGGTGATCGACCGGACCGCCCTGATCCTGGACATCTTCGCCCAGCACGCCAAGAGCCGCGAGGGCAAGGCGCAGGTGGAGCTCGCGCAGCTCGAGTACCTCCTCCCACGCCTGCGCGGCTGGGGCGAGTCGATGTCCCGCCAGGCCGGTGGCCGGGTCGGTGCAGCCGGCGGCGGCATCGGCTCCCGCGGTCCCGGCGAGACCAAGATCGAGCTGGACCGCCGGCGCATCCGCACCCGGATGGCCAAGCTGAGGCGTGAGATCGCTGGCATGAAGCCGGCGCGCGAGACCAAGCGGGCCAACCGCAAGCGCAACGAGGTCCCGTCGGTCGCGATCGCCGGCTACACCAACGCCGGCAAGTCCTCGCTCCTCAACCGGCTCACGGACGCCGGAGTCCTGGTCGAGAACGCCCTGTTCGCGACCCTCGACCCGACAGTCCGCCGCGCCGAGACGGCCGACGGTCTCCCGTACACGCTCGCGGACACGGTCGGGTTCGTCCGCTCGCTGCCCACGCAGCTCGTCGAGGCATTCCGGTCCACCCTCGAGGAGGTGGCCGACGCCGACCTCATCCTCCACGTCGTCGACGCCTCGCACCCGGACCCCGAGGGGCAGATCGCCGCGGTCCGCGAGGTCTTCGCAGAAGTGGACGCGCGCAAGGTCCCGGAGATCATCGTGCTCAACAAGGCCGACGCCGCGGACCCCTTCGTCCTCGAGCGGCTGCGGCAGCGCGAGAAGCGCCATGTGGTGGTCTCGGCCCGCACGGGGGAGGGCATCGCCGAGCTCAAGCAGGCCATCAGCGACGCGATTCCGCGCCCGGACGTGGCACTGACCCTCCTGGTCCCGTACAGCCGAGGCGACGTGCTCAACCGGCTGCACGAGTCGAGCTCGGAGATCCGCTCCCTCGACCACGTCGAGCAGGGCACGCGCGTCGAGGTCGTGGTGCGCGAGGACCTCGCGGCGGAGCTCGCCCCGTTCGCTGTCGATGGCTGAGGCGGACGCCGGGCCCGAGGCGCAGGCCGTGCGGCTGCTCGACGCGGCCGTCGCGGCGATGGGCGGCGCCCAGCGCGAGGGGCAGCATGAGATGGCGCGCCAGGTGGCGCGGGCGATCGAGGAGGGGGAGCACCTCCTCGTCCAGGCCGGCACCGGGACGGGGAAGTCCCTCGCCTACCTCGTTCCGCTCATCGCACACGCGCAGCACAGCGACCGTCCCGCGGTCGTCGCCACCGCCACGCTCGCGCTGCAGGCCCAGATCGTCGGACGCGACCTGCCCCGCCTCCTCGAGGCCGTGTCCCCGCATCTGGACCGTCCCGTCGACGTCGCCCTCGTGAAGGGACGCTCGAACTACCTGTGCCGGCACAAGCTCGAGGGAGGCTTCCCCACGGACGAACCCGCCGACGGAGCCCTCTTCAGCCTGGGCGAGGAGACCGCCGTCGGGCATCCTGCCGCGCCGCCCAGCTCCCAGCTGGGACGCGAGGTCAAGCGCCTGCGCGAGTGGGCCGAGGACACCGAGACGGGGGACCGCGACGAGCTGGTCCCCGGGGTCTCCGACCGGGCGTGGCGGCAGGTCTCGGTCTCTGCGCTCGAATGCCTCGGTGCGCAGCGGTGCCCTTTCGCGGCGGAATGCTTCAGCGAGCTCGCCCGCCAGCGCGGCGCCGAGGCCGACATCGTGGTGACGAACCATGCCCTGCTCGCCATCAACGCGTTCGAGGGCCTCGCGGTGCTCCCGGAGCACGATGTGGTCGTGGTGGACGAGGCCCACGAGCTCGCCGACCGGGTCACAGGCGCCGTGAGCGCCCAGCTCTCGGCTGCAATGGTCTCCGCGGCGGCCTCGAGCGCGCGCAAGCACACGGGCATCAGCGTGGACGCCCTCCACGCGGCCGCGCAGGGCCTCGAGCTCTCCCTCACCACGGCGCCGACAGGCCTCCTCTCGCGCGGGCTCAGCGAGGAGCAGGCCCAGGACGTCGCGCTCGTGCGCGACGCCTGCAGGGTGGCCCTGTCCGAATCCAAGCCCGGGGAGGGGCAGAATGCATCCGACGGCGGGCGGCAGGTCGCGCGCTCCCGGCTCGCGGCGCTCGTGGACACCTGTGAGCGGATCCTCGATGCCGAGGCCAGCCGCGAGGTCGTGTGGATCACGCGGACGGGGACGTTCGACCCCGCGTCCGGCTACGCCGCCCCCGACGACGACGCTCCAGCGGTCCTGAACATCGCCCCGCTCAGCGTGGGCGGGCGGCTCCGCGACGGCCTCTTCGCGGACAGGACCGTGGTGCTCACGAGCGCGACGCTCGCGATCGGCTCGGCCTTCGAGCCGACGGCGGGCGGACTCGGTCTCCTCGGCCAGGGCGCCCCCTCGTGGACGGGGATCGACGTCGGCTCGCCCTTCGACTACCCCCGCCAGGGAATGCTCTACGTGGCCCGCCACCTGCCCAAGCCCGGGCGGGGAGTCTCCCCCGAGGCGCTCGACGAGCTCGAGGCCCTCCTCACGGCCTCGTCCGGGGGAGCGCTGTGCCTGTTCTCCTCGCGCCGTGCGGCGGAGGAGGCTGCGGACGCGCTCCGGGACCGGATCCAGGTGCCCATCCTGTGCCAGGGCGAGTCGTCGATGAGCGCGCTCGTGAAGCAGTTCGCGGCCGAGCCGGACACCTGCCTCTTCGGCACCATGTCGCTCTGGCAGGGGGTCGATGTCCCAGGCCACGCGTGCCGGCTCGTGGTCATCGACAGGATCCCCTTCCCGCGTCCGGACGACCCGCTCATGACCGCGCGTTCGAGGGCCGTCGCGCAGGCCGGCGGCAATGGTTTCATGGCGGTGTCCGCGACCCACGCCGCGGTGCGCCTCGCGCAGGGCGCCGGGCGGCTCATCCGCTCGACTGCTGACAGGGGAGTCGTGGCCGTGCTCGACTCGCGGCTCGCGACCGAGCGCTACGGGGCATTCCTCCGCGGCGCCCTCCCGCCCCTGTGGGGCACGACCGAGAGGGACACTGTGCTCAAGGCGCTCGCCCGGCTCGCCGCCGCGGGCTGACGCGCGGACCGCACCGAGCGCGGCTCAGGCCGACCGGCGGGTCGCCGCCCCTGGAACGCGCGCGGCTCAGACCGACCGCAGCACTGAGACGACCTTGCCCATGATCGTGGCCTCGTCGCCGAGGATCGGCTCGTACTGGGTGTTCTGCGGCAGGAGCCACGTGTGCCCGTCACGCTGGCGGAACGTCTTGACGGTCGCCTCGTCGTCGAGGAGCGCAGCGACGATCTCGCCGTTCTCGGCGCTGTTCTGGCGCCGGACGACGACCCAGTCGCCGTCGCAGATCGCGGCGTCGATCATGGAGTCGCCCTTGACCTTGAGCATGAAGAGCTCCCCGTAGCCCACGAGCTGGCGGGGGAGCGGCATGACCTCTTCGACGGCCTGGTCGGCGAGGATCGGACCGCCGGCGGCGATCCGGCCGACGAGCGGCACCATGGCCGTGTCCGCGGCGCTCGCCATCTCCCCGACGGGGATGCCCCCCGCGCCGAGCACCGAGCCTGCCTCGGGGCCGGTGACGCTCAGCTGGCCCTCGTCGAGAGTGAGCGGCATGAGCACCTCCATGGCGCGCGGGCGCTTGGGGTCGCGGCGGAGGTAGCCGAGCTTCTCGAGCTGGCTCAGCTGGTGCGTGACGCTCGAGAGGCTCGCGAGCCCGACAGTGTCCCCGATCTCGCGCATGGACGGCGGGTAGCCGTTGTCCTGGACCGAACGCTGGATCGTCTCGAGGATCCGGCGCTGACGGGCCGTGAGCCCCTTGGCCGCTGCCTTGGTCCGTGTCGCCATCCCGCCGTGCCTCCTCGTCTGCCGGCCCGGGTCCGGGCCTGGTCGCCAGCTCGCAGGATCCCCGCCGTCTTCGAGAACTGTCGGACCCCCTCGCCACGATGGCCATATGCCGTCGAGGAGAGGGTGGTCGACGGTTGCACGCCGGGCGCGGACCCTGCTGTGTCAACCGTAGGCCAGGAGAGCGCGTGTTTCAAACATGTGTTCGACACCATCTGGACTTTGTTCGAGGGCAGGTGCTAAGAAGTACCTACGGAAGTTCGAATACCCGTTCGAAAAGCTGTCCCCGGTCCCGTCGGTC
This sequence comes from Sinomonas halotolerans, assembly GCF_039615075.1. Lineage (NCBI taxonomy): Bacteria > Bacillati > Actinomycetota > Actinomycetes > Micrococcales > Micrococcaceae > Sinomonas > Sinomonas halotolerans. The sequence continues at coordinate 308,426 of NZ_JBDFRB010000001.1, forward strand.
TGTTCGCCAGATCCGCGGCCGGGCCCAAGGGAAGGCAGACCATGGCACACGCTCTCGCCACCGGCACCCGCCGCGCGTCGACGCGCCGCCACGAACGGCAGCGGCCCACGCCGCTGCGGCTCACGCGCCGCGGGCGCTTCGTCCTCATCATCCTCCCGCTCTCGCTGGCGATGGTGGGCCTCCTCGCGCTGTGGGCGGCTCTCATGGCTCCCGCCCACGCTGAGGCCGAGATGCTCGCCGGCCCCGGGGAGGCCGTCGCGGTGACCGTCCAGCCCGGGGACTCCCTCTGGACGATCGCGGCCGAGCACGCTCCCGGGCAGGATGCCCGGGTGACCATAGGGCAGATCCAGGAGCTCAACGACCTGACGGGGTCGCGGGTGGTGGCGGGGGAGCGCCTCCTCGTCCCCGTGCTGGACTGAGGCGGTCGCAGGCCGTCCGTCACGTGGGTCGCCGCATCCCGCCGCTCGCGTAGGCTTGAGGGGTGGACGACCAGCTCGAACGTTTGAACCGACTCCCGCTCAGAGACGACCTGCGGGGACAGCATCCCTACGGGGCCCCCCAGATCGACGTCCCGATCCAGCTCAACGTCAACGAGAACACGTACGGCGTCCCGCAGGACGTCCAGGAGGCGATCGTCGAGGCCGTCCGCGAGGTCGCTGCCGGCCTCAACCGCTATCCCGACCGCGAGTTCACCGCCCTGCGCGAGGCGCTGGCCGAGTACCTCGGCCACGGGCTCGGTGCAGAGCAGCTCTGGGCGGCGAACGGCTCGAACGAGGTCCTCCAGCAGCTGCTCCAGGCCTTCGGCGGGCCCGGACGCTCAGTCCTGAGCTTCCCGCCGACCTACTCGATGTACCCGCTGCTCGCGAGCGGGACCGGCACCGCCTATATCAAGGGAGAGCGTGCCGAGGACTTCGGCCTCAGCGCCGAATCGGCCGCGCGCCAGGTCCGCGAGCACGCGCCGAGCATCGTGATCCTCTGCTCGCCCAACAACCCGACCGGGACGGCGCTGGGCCTCGACGTCGTCGAGGCGGTCTACGCGGCCGGCGAGGAGAGCCAGACGGTCGTGATCGTGGACGAGGCCTATGCGGAGTTCGCGCACACCGGCACGCAGTCCGCCCTGACGCTCCTGCCGGGCCGGCCGCGCCTCGTCGTCAGCCGCACCATGAGCAAGGCGTTCGCGCTGGCCGGGGCGCGGCTGGGCTACCTCGCGGCGGCGCCCGAGGTCGTCGACGCCCTCCGGCTCGTCCGGCTCCCCTACCACCTCTCCGCCGTCACCCAGGCCACGGCTCTTGCTGCCCTCCGGCACCGCACCTCCCTCATGGCCGAGGTCGAGGCCATCAAGGGGCAGCGGGACAGGATCGTCCGAGAGCTCGCCGGGCTAGGGCTCTCGCCCGCCGCCTCTGACTCCAACTTCGTCTTCGTCCGCGGCTTCGAGGACCCCCGCCGGATATGGGAGGGCCTCCTCGAGTCGGGCATCATCGTGCGGGACGTGGGAATCCCCGGGAGCCTCCGTATCACCGCCGGCACGGAGGCCGAGACGACCGCGTTCCTCGACCGGCTGCGCGAGCTCCTCGTCACGGCCTGAGCCCGCACGGTGCCGGGCACGCGCCCGGGGACCGCGGCCGACGGCCTAGAATTGTCCAGACCCGATGAATGCAAAGGACGGCACACGCATGAGCACCGAGCTGCAGACCGCACCCACCGCGCCACGGACTGCCCGGATGGAACGGACCACGAGCGAGTCCACCGTGCTCGTCGAGATCAACCTCGACGGCACCGGGCGCTCGGACATCTCCACGACGGTCCCGTTCTATGACCACATGCTCACCGCGCTCGCCAAGCATTCCCTCATCGACCTCACGGTCAAGGCCTCCGGCGACACCGACATCGACGTCCACCACACGGTCGAGGACACGGCGATCACGTTCGGCGAGGTCCTGCGCGAGGCCCTGGGCCGCAAGGCCGGCATCCGGCGCTTCGGCGAGGCCACTGTGCCGCTCGACGAGGCGCTCGCCCACGCCGTGGTAGACGTCTCCGGCCGCCCCTACCTCGTCCACGGCGGCGAGCCCGCGGGGCAGGAGTACCACCTCATCGGCGGCCACTTCACGGGCTCGCTCACGCGGCACGTCTTCGAGGCGATCACGCTGCACGCCGGCATCTGCCTCCACATGAACGTCCTCGCGGGCAGGGACCCGCACCACATCGTCGAGGCCCAGTTCAAGGCCTTCGCCCGCGCTCTGCGCGCTGCAGTCGAACCGGACCCGCGCATCGGCGATGCCATTCCGTCCACGAAGGGGGCCCTGTGAGCACCGGACCCGCCGACGACGCGCTCCCGGAGGCCTCGGCCGACGCTCCCCGGGCAGTCGTGGCCGATCCGCACGCCGACCGGGGCCCTGCAGCCGACCCCGAGGGGCGGCCCACCGTCGTCGTGCTCGACTACGGCTCCGGGAATGTGCGCTCCGCGGTCCGTGCGCTCGAGCGTGCCGGGGCTGCGGTCATGCTCAGCTCGAAGGCCGAGGACGCGCTCAACGCCGACGGCCTGGTCGTCCCCGGCGTGGGCGCCTTCGCGACCGTCATGGAGGAGCTCAAGGCCGTCGACGGACTGCGCATCATCGGCCGGCGCGTGGCCGGCGGCCGGCCCGTGCTCGCCATCTGCGTGGGCCTCCAGATCATGTTCGAGAAGGGGATCGAGCACGGCGTGGAGGCCGAGGGGCTGGGCGAGTGGCCCGGCACGGTCGAGCTGCTGCCCGCCGAGGTCGTTCCGCACATGGGCTGGAACACCGTCTCCGTGCCGGAGGGCTCGAGGCTCTTCGAGGGCGTCGAGGACGAGCGCTTCTACTTCGTCCACTCCTACGGCGTGCAGACGTGGGACTTCGAGGTCGCCCAGCCCAAGATGGCGCCGCCCCTCGTGACCTGGAGCGAGCACGGGGCGCGGTTCATCGCGGCAGTCGAGAACGGCCCGCTGTGCGCGACCCAGTTCCACCCGGAGAAGTCCGGCGATGCCGGCGCGCGGCTCCTGCGCAACTGGGTCCGCTCGCTGCGCCGCCACCCCGCGCAGCGGGCCGCCGGCGAGGCGGCCTCCTGAGATGTGGTCCGTGCTGCTGTTCGGCCTCGCCGGACTGCTCGTGGGCGGCGTGGTGTCCTTCCGGCGCCAGGGCCTGCCCCCGTGGACCTGGATCAGCTTCGGCGTGCTCGCCGCGGCGGCGCTCGTCGCCGCCTACCTGCTGACGCTGCCTGCGTGAGGCAGCACCGATTCGTTGAGAGAGAGAACACCATGAGTGCTGGGGAGTCCGTCCTCGAGCTGCTGCCCGCCGTCGACGTCGTGGACGGCCAGGCCGTCCGCCTCGTGCAGGGCGAGGCCGGGAGCGAGACCAACTACGGCTCGCCGCTCGATGCCGCGCTCGCGTGGCAGGAGGCGGGCGCCGAGTGGGTCCACCTCGTGGACCTCGACGCCGCGTTCGGACGGGGGGACAACCGTGCCCTGCTCGCCGAGGTCGTCAAGAGCCTCTCCCTCAAGGTCGAGCTCTCGGGCGGCCTGCGCGACGACGCGTCGCTCGAGGCGGCCCTCGACCTCGGCGTCGCGCGGGTCAACCTCGGCACCGCGGCGCTCGAGGACCCGGACTGGACGGCGCGTGCCATCGCGCGGCACGGCGACCGGATCGCCGTCGGCCTCGATGTCCGCGGCACGACGCTTGCCTCGCGCGGATGGACGCAGGACGCGGGCGACCTCTGGGAGGTCCTCGCCCGGCTCGACGATGCGGGCTGCGCGCGCTACGTCGTGACGGACGTGACGAAGGACGGGACGCTCCGCGGCCCGAACATCGAGCTCCTGGCCCAGATCTGCGGCCGCACCGACCGCCCCGTCGTGGCCTCCGGCGGCATCTCGAGCCTCGACGACCTGCGTGCGCTGCGCGAGCTCGTCCCGCTCGGCGTCGAGGGAGCGATCGTGGGCAAGGCCCTCTACGCCGGCCAGTTCACGCTCGCCGAGGCGCTGGACGTCGCCGGGCGCCGCTGACCATGGCGCACGACGGCGGGGACGTGCCTCGTACGGGGAGGCCCGCCGGCGCTGAGGGTGGCGGCGCGGGGGGAGAGGGCGCGGGCCGCAACCTGCCGGGCCATATCGCCGCGGCGCTCGCCCGGGCCGGCGCGCGCACCGACTCGGCCGGACGGCCGTGGGAGGGCCGTGACCTGAGCGGGGACGGGAACCCCCTGCACCACTTCGACGACGACGACGGCCTCGCCGACGCGGGCGTCGCTGCGGCGCTGGCCGCGCTCGCCACGGGCGCCGTAGACGAGACGGGCGTCCACCGGGCGCTCGCGTCGGCGCGAGTCTTCGTGGCGGTCGTCGCGAGCCTGGCCGAGGGCGGCCTCGGCGAGCACGGCTTCGCCGAGGACAAGGAGGCGGACATGGCACTTGTCACCCTCAGCGCCCCGGACGGGCGCAAGGCGCTTCCGGTCTTCACCTCGGTGGCCCGCCTCTCCGCGTGGCATCCAGGAGCCCGGCCGGTGGCGGTCTATGCGCCGCGCGCGGCACTCTCGGCCGTGGCCGAGGAGGCCCAGCTCGTGGTGGTGGACCCGGGGGCTGAGACCACGTTCGTGCTCCGCCGGCCCGCGGTGTGGGCGCTCGCCCAGCAGCGGGAGTGGACACCCTCGTACTCCGACCCCGAGCTCCTCGGGGAGGTCCAGCAGGCTGCGGCGGGGCTCGGCGCCGTGCGCGCGGTCGAGATCTCCGCAGGTGCCGGCGTCGCCTCCCGGGACAGCAGCGGGAGGGTCCTGGCGGGCGGCGGAGCCGGGCCCGAGCTGCGGCTCACACTCGCGCTCGAGCATGGCTTGTCCGCCGAGGCGGTGCGTGAGACGGTGGCAGAGCTGCACGGCAGGCTCGCCGGGAACAGGCGCTTCGCGGAATCCGTGGACTCCCTCGAGGTCAAGGTCCGTCCGGCCCAGGACTGAGCCTGCCGCGCGTGGGCGTGCGGGCAGCGCGCGCAGAAGTGGGCGTGCGGGCAGCGCGCGCAGAAGTGGCCGCGTGGAGAACAGAGCGCGCGTTGGACGACGCGTTGGACAAGGGGGACGGCGTGGACTTCGCCCAGTACGGACAGCTGTGGCGCCGGCCGCTCGTGCGCAGGCTCCTTCTCGTGGCGATGGTCGCCCGGCTGCCCCATTCGGCAGCCGGCGTCCTCCTGACCCTGCACGTGGTCAACTCGCTCGGGCTCGGATTCGCAGCTGCGGGCGCCGTGGCCGCTGTGCTCACGATCGGGATCGCGGTCGGGGCGCCGTGGAGGGGAAGGCGCGTGGACACCGTAGGCCTGCGCCGCGCGCTCGTCCCGTCAGTCGTGGCGGAGGCGGCCGTGTGGGGGATCGCGCCGCATCTGGACTATGCCGGACTGCTCGCCGCCGCATTCGCCGGCGGGCTCTTCGCCCTCCCGGTCTTCTCGGTGGTGCGGCAGTCGCTCGGCGTCATGACCGAGGACCAGCAGCGCCGCACCGCCTTCGCCCTCGATGCGATCTGCACCGAGGTGACCTTCATGGTCGGCCCGGCCCTCGCGGCCTTCGTCGCCGTCCAGGTCTCCACCGTCGTCGGGATCACGGCCGTCGGCGTCTCTGCTGCCTTCGCGGGGCTCGCGCTCATGTGGTTCAACCCCCCGACACGCACGGGCCAGCCCGGGGCGCTGCCGACCCGCGCCCAGATGGGGGCAGACCCTGAGACGGCCGAGGACCTGGGCTCGAGCCTCGAGTCCGCCGAGCAGCCTGCGCCCACCGAGGTCGCGGCGGGGCAGGCCGACGGCGCCTCCGGGCTCGTGCGCCTCCTGCGGCGGAGGCCCGGGGGAGCGCAGTGGCTGACACTGGCCGCCGTTGTCGTCCTCGCTGTGGCCGCGGGAGCGGGGATGGTCCTCACCGGAACGGACGTCGGCATCGTCGCCGTCCTCCGCGGGCACGGCGAGAGCGCAAACCTGGGAGTGGTCTTCTTCTTCTGGTGCCTCTCCTCGCTCATCGGCGGGCTCGTCTACGGGGCGATGCGCCGTACCGTGCCGCCCATGGTCCTGCTGCTCGCGATGAGCCTCCTGACCATCCCGATGGGGTTCGCGCACGACACCGCGACCCTGAGCCTTCTCTCGATCCTTCCCGGCCTGCTCTGCGCGCCGACCCTCTCGGCAGCGTCGGAGGCCATGGCGGCAATCGTCCCGGAGGAGCGCCGGGGGGAGGCCATGGGCTGGTACGGCTCCGCGCTCACGGCGGGGACCGCCCTCGGCGCCCCGGTCACGGGCGCGATGATCGATGCCCTTGGCCCCTGGGCGGGCTTCGTCGGCATCGGGGCCGCAGGCGCGCTCACCTGCGCGGCCGCTCTGGTGCTCCTCGCGGCCCGCGGCCGCGAGCCCGCTGGCGTGCCAGCCTCTGGGGCGAACTGAGGACGCACGGGAGCCAGCCGCGCGAGCCCGGTCGGCGGGGCGTCTGGTGGGCCCAGGGGCAGACGCGAGCGCCTGCCCGCGGGTCAGTTCACGGGGCCTGTGTACTTCTCGCCGGGGCCCTTCCCGGGTTCGTCCGGAATGAGCGACGCCTCGCGGAATGCGAGCTGGAGCGAGCGCAGGCCATCACGCAGCGGTCCGGCGTGCTGTGAGCCGATCTCGGGCGCGGCCGCTGTGACGAGGCCGGCGAGGGCCGTGATGAGCTTGCGCGCCTCGTCCAGGTCGGTCAGCTCGGAGGCGTCGGGGCCCTCGGCGAGGCCTACCTTGACCGCGGCGGCGCTCATGAGGTGCACCGCGGTGGTCGTGATGACCTCGACGGCCGCCACTTCCGCGATGTCGCGCAGCTGGCCCGTCACGTCCTCGAACGCCCCTGCCGGCGCGGGACCGTCGGTCCCGAAGGAGTGGCGGTGCTCGTCGTCCGAGTCGGCGGAGGAGGGGTGATTCGGGCTCGTGCTGGTCATGCTGCTAAGCTTGACACAGACCGACTGGATGTCGTTATTCCAGTGTGGGCGCCTCCCGAGCAAGCGCAGCCGCTCCCTGCGGCCTGTGTCGATGCTGGGTTGAGCGCGTCCACCCTGTACACTTGACAGACAGTTTGCAAGCGGAGATTCCTCCCACCTGTCGGCATCCGGGCTTCCGGAGAGCTGCCGGGTAACCAGGTTGGCCGGAGCAGCACGTGCTGCCGCTCCGGGGCGGTGCCCCTTCCGGGGCGCTCCTTCCGAGGCCTCCGATTGCACCGGCAATCGGGGGCCTTCCTTGTTGCCGGGGCCGTCCTCGACACGTACAGGAGCTTGAACATTAGCGATCCACGCATCAATGAGCGTATCCGCGTCCCCGAAGTGCGCCTTGTGGGCCCGGCAGGGGAACAGGTCGGCATCGTGCGCATCGAGGATGCGCTTCGCCTGGCCGCGGAGTCAGACCTTGATCTCGTTGAGGTAGCACCCCAGGCGAAGCCCCCGGTGTGCAAGCTGATGGACTTCGGCAAGTACAAGTACGAGGCCGCGGTCAAGGCCCGTGAGGCGCGCAAGAACCAGACGAACACCGTTCTGAAGGAGATCCGCTTCCGCCTCAAGATCGACAAGCACGACTACGAGACGAAGACGGGCCACGCCCTGCGCTTCCTCGGTGCCGGTGACAAGGTCAAGGCCATGATCCAGTTCCGGGGCCGCGAGCAGCAGCGCCCGGAGATGGGGATCCGCCTCCTCCAGCGCTTCGCTGAGGACGTGGCCGAGGTGGGCGCCGTTGAGTCCGCCCCGCGGATCGATGGCCGCAACATGGTCATGGTCATCGGACCGCTCAAGAACAAGGCAGAGGCCAAGGCCGAGGCCCGCCGCGCAGCCCAGCGCGCCGCGGACAAGGCCAAGGCCGAGGCGGCGAAGAACGCCGGCGTGACCGCCGAGAACGCCCCGATGACGCAGACGCTCGGAGACGCACTCCCGGCCGAGCTCCTCGAGGCGGCCAAGGCCCGTCAGGAGGAGGCCGAGGCGTCGGCACCGGAGGCCCCGGCTGCCGAGGCTCCGATTGCGGAGGCTCCGGTTGCGGAGGCTCCGGAGACCGAGGAGGCGCCCGAGCCTGTTGAGGCGGAGACGCCCGCAGCCGAGCCCGCGGCCCCGGCCGAGGCTCCTGCACCTGAGACCCCTGCCGCCGAGGCCCCGGCCGAGGCAGCAGAGACGAAGGCCGAGGCGGCGCCCAAGCCGGCGCGCGCACCCAGGCCGGCGGAGAAGGAGGCACCTGCAGCGGCACCCAAGCCGGCAGCGGCCCCCAAGCCCACGCCGTCGGCCGCGCGCCCGACCCCGCCCAAGCCTGCAGCACCCAAGCCCGGTGCGCCGCGCCCGTCCGCGGCCGCGCCGAAGCCCTCCGCCCCGAAGCCCGCGGCTCCGCGGTCCTCGGGACGCCGGGGCAACTAGTCCGACACGGCTGCCGCCGCGCCGCCCCTGAAGAGGAGCGGCGCGGACGGCCGGTCAGTCCACCGCCCCGGCTCCGGCCGGACGGCGGCAGCAACCAGTCGGCCCGCGCGAGCAGGCCGCCAGAGAGAGCCGCGCCCCAGGGCGCGGATACGTAAGGAGATCGGTTCCCATGCCGAAGATGAAGACCCACAGCGGCGCCAAGAAGCGCTTCAAGCTGACCGGTTCCGGCAAGCTCAAGCGCCAGCAGGCCAACCGCCGTCACTACCTCGAGCACAAGCCCACGACGCTGACGCGCCGTCTGGCCGCTGACAAGATCGTCTTCCCGGGCGACGCCAAGGTCATCAAGCGGATGCTGGGCATCTGATTTCTTCCCACCCACCGGCCCTCTGAGGGCCACCAAGCCATCCCGGCCGGGCGCACAGGCGCCCGGGTGACTGGGAGAGATCTTTGAAGGAGTACGCACGTGGCACGTGTGAAGCGGGCAGTCAACGCCCACAAGAAGCGCCGTACCGTCCTGGACCGCGCGTCCGGCTACCGGGGTCAGCGTTCGCGCCTGTACCGCAAGGCGAAGGAGCAGCTGCTCCACTCGTTCGTGTACAGCTACCAGGACCGCCACAAGAAGAAGGGCGACTTCCGTCGCCTCTGGATCCAGCGCATCAACGCTGCGTCCCGCGCCAACGGCCTCACGTACAACCGCCTCATCCAGGGCCTCAAGGCCGCTGAGGTCGAGGTGGACCGCCGCATGCTCGCCGAGCTGGCCGTCTCGGACGCCGCAGCGTTCGCGGCCCTCGTGGAGATCGCCAAGAAGGCACTCCCGGCTGATGTCAACGCCCCCGCGAAGGCTTCTGCCTGAGCCCATCCCCGAAGGCGCCCGCGCCCTCCAGGGAACCGCACGGACGCCCGCACTGCGCTGCAGTGCGGGCGTCCTGCCGTCTGGGGCGCCCGTCGGCACACGCCCGCCGTCCCGCACTAGAGTTGGTCCGTGACCCCCAGCGAGACCATGACCAATCCCCGGGCCGACCGTGTGCGCGAGGTCGCCAGACTGGCCCAGCGCTCGGCACGCGCGCGGCGGCGCCAGTTCCTCGCGGAGGGCCCACAGGCGGTCCGCGAGGCGCTCCGGCTTGACGCCGACCGCAGGGACCGCGGGGCCGCCGCGGTCGTCGACGACGTGTACGCCTCGGCCGAGTTCCTCGCCCGCCACCCCGAGATCGCGGATCTGGCCGAGCGGACCGGGCGGCTCCGGCTCGCGGACGACGCCGTCCTGGCCGCCATGGCGGACACCGTCAGCCCCCAGGGGATCGTCGCGGTGTGCCGGCTGCTCGACGTCTCCCTCGAGGAGGTGCTCGCGCCCGGCCCCTCGCTCGTCGCAGTCATGTGCCGTGTCCAGGACCCGGGCAACGCCGGCACCATCCTCCGCGCCGCGGACTCCGCAGGCGCCGACGCCGTGGTCCTCACAGCCGGGAGCGTGGACGTCTACAACCCGAAGGCAGTGCGCAGCACCGCAGGGTCGCTCTTCCACGTCCCGGTGGTCCTCGGCCAGGACCCGTCCGTCCTCGCCGAGAGGCTGCGTGCCGCCGGGGTCGGCATCCTTGCGGCCGACGGCACCGGCCCGCTCGACCTCGACGAGCTCCAGGACGCCTCGGCGGCCAGGCGCAGCAGGGTGGGCGGTGCGGCCCCGGATGTGCCGGAGGCCAGCGCCGGCTACCGCCTCGAGGAGCCGACGGCCTGGCTGTTCGGCAATGAGGCCCAGGGCCTCAGCGACGAGGAGAAGGAACTCGCGGATCACCGTGTCGCAGTCCCGCTCTACGGAGCGGCCGAAAGCCTCAACGTGGGCACGGCGGCCACCGTCTGCCTGTATGCGAGCGCGCGCAGCCAGCGTCGCAGCGCGCCGGCGGGGTAGGTTGTTAGCGACCACGACAACTGGGCGCCCGGCACCTGGGATGCCCCGCAGGGGAAGGCTTTGTGCATGGCTGCTGGAGGAGGAACGAAGGCTGTCGTCGCGGCCCTCGTCGCGAACCTGTCCATTGCGGTGATGAAGTTCATCGCGTTCGCGCTCACGGCGTCCTCGTCGATGCTCGCCGAGGCGATCCACTCCGTGGCCGACTCCGGCAACCAGATCCTGCTGCTGGTCGGCGGCCAACGGGCCAAGAAGCAGGCGAGCGCCGAGCACCCGTTCGGGTACGGGCGCCAGCGCTACATCTACGCGTTCATCGTCTCGATCGTGCTCTTCAGCGTCGGCGGCCTCTTCGCCCTGTACGAGGCGTGGGAGAAGTTCAAGCATCCGCACGCCATCGAGGGACAGTGGTGGTGGGTGCCGCTCGCGGTTCTCGTCGGCGCGATCATCGCCGAGGCCTTCTCGTTCCGCACGGCGATCATCGAGTCGAACCACGTCCGCGGCAAGGAGACCTGGGTCCAGTTCGTCCGCAACGCCAAGCAGCCTGAACTCCCCGTGATCCTCCTCGAGGACCTCGGCGCGCTCCTTGGGCTCATCTTCGCCCTCTTCGGCGTCTCCATGACCCTCGTGACGGGCGACGGCCTCTGGGATGCCGTGGGCACCGCCATGATCGGCGTCCTGCTCGTCATCATCGCCGTGGTCCTCGCCCTCGAGACGAGCTCGCTGCTGCTCGGCGAGTCCGCGACGAAGGCGGACATCTCCCGCATCGAGGCCGCGCTGACCGCGGACGGCACGCAGATCATCCACCTGCGCACCATGCACCTGGGCCCCGACGAGCTGCTCGTCGGAGCGAAGATCAGCGTGCACGCGGGCGCGAGCGGCGAGGAGATCGCGCGGACGATCAACGAGGCCGAGGCCCGCATCCGCGCGGCCGTGCCGAGCGCCCGCGTCATCTACCTCGAGCCGGACCTCCACGCGGTAGAGGTGTCATAGCGCGTCCGGGATCCCCGCGCGTCCGCTGAGCACGACGACGGCCGGCTGCCTTCCGCGCGGAAGGAAGCCGGCCGTCGTCGTCCGCTCTCTCCCAGGGCCGAGCCAGGCGCCGGGCGGGCCAGCAGGCCTAGCCGACCGGGAATCGGCGCTCCAGACGGCCGCTCGCGGCCGCGATGCCGAGGCCGAGCACCGCGAGCACGGCCCCCACGTACGCCGGCGCGGTGAAGCCCCAGCCCGCGGCGATGACCACGCCGCCGAGGAATGCCCCCAGCGCGTTGGCGACATTGAGGGCCGAATGGCTCAGGGAGGTCGCGAGGGTCGCGGCGCCGGGGGCCGTGTCGAGCAGGCGGGCCTGGATGGCGGGGACGAGGAGCGAGCCCACGCCGCCCACCACGAACGCCATGACGAGCGCGGCGGGCCACCACGGGGCCGCGAGGCCATAGGCGACCATGACGAGCGCGACGGCGGCCAGCGCGCGGTAGATCGTGCCCATGACCGAGCGGTCGGCGAGGCGCCCGCCGAGCATGTTTCCCACGACCATGCCGAGCCCGTACAGCGCCACCACGAGCGGGATGAGCGACTCTGGGAGCCCAGCCACCGATGTCATCGTGTGGGCGATGTACGTGTAGGTCGCGAAGAACCCGCCGAAGCCGACCACGCCGACCGCGAGCGCGAGCCACACCTGGACCCGGCGCAGCGCCGAGAGCTCGCGGCGGATGCTCGCCTCGGGGTGCGCGGGCTCGAAGGGCACGAATGCCGCGACCATGGCGACGGTGGCGAGCGCGATGACGGCGGTGGCCACGAAGAGGAGGCGCCACCCGAAGGCCTGGCCTATCCAGGTCGCGGCCGGCACGCCGAGCACGTTCGCGATGGTGAGGCCTGACATGACTGTGGCGATGGCCCATCCGCGCTTGGTCGGGGCGACGAGCGACGCCGCGATCACCGCGGCGGTTCCGAAGTAGGCCCCGTGCGGGAGGCCGGCGGCGAAGCGGGAGAGCAGCATCGAGCCGTAGTCCGCGGCGATGAAGGACGAGAGGTTCGCCACGGCGTAGAAGGCCATGAGCCCGAGGGCGAGGGACTTGCGGGGCATGCGGGCGCCCACAGCGGCGAGCACGGGTGCACCGACCACGACGCCGAGCGCGTAGGCGGAGATGAGCTGGCCGGCCTCCGGAGTGCTGATGCCCAGGCCGCGCTCGATGTCCTTGAGCAGGCCCATCGTGGCGAACTCCACGGTCCCGATGGAGAAGCCGCCGAGCCCGAGGGCCAGCATGGCCCAGAACAGTGCCTTCGGGGCCAGGAGGGCGCTGGGCCTGGGCCCGCCCACCGTGGTGGTAGCGACGGCAGGCTCGGGTGCAGGCATGGGGTTCCTCCGGTGGGATGTGCGCTTGCGGCCTCAGGGCGGCGCGCGGTGGTGATTCGGAGGAACAGCTCTGGCCCTCTGCACCTTCAACAGTACGTGAGCGCGCTCCATTCCGGAGGCCGGCGATCGCGGCTGCCTAGACTGGCCGGGTGCAGCCTGAGACCCGTGACCAGTCCATGCCGGATCCTGCCGTGCCGGCTCCTGCCGTGCCGGTTCCCACAGCGCCTGCCGCCGGCGGTCCGGAGCCCGGCGCCGCCGACCCCGTGCCGGTGCAGGTGGTCGGGGGAGCGCTCGTCGACTCCCTGGCCAGGCCTTCGCGCCTCCTCGTGGCCCGGCGGACCTCGCCCCCGGCGTTCGCCGGGATGTGGGAGTTCCCGGGCGGGAAGGTGGAGCCGGGGGAGGAGCCCCGAGCCGCGCTCGTCCGCGAGCTGCGTGAGGAGCTCGGGATCGAGGCCCGGCTCGGCAGCGAGGTGCCCGGACCCCTTGAGCAGGGCTGGCCTCTCAACGAGCGCGCCGCCATGCGCGTGTGGCTTGCCGAGGTGGAGGACGGCGAGCCCGCGCCGCTCGAAGACCACGACGAGCTCCGGTGGCTTGCGCTCGACGCCGACTCGCTCGCGTCGGTGCCGTGGATCCCGGCAGACTTCCCCATAGTGGAGGCCCTTCGCCGGCACGTGGCCGGCTGAAGGCTCAGAAGAGGGCTTCCTGCAGGCCGCCCCGGGGCTCGGCCTGCGGGGCCCCGGCGGCCAGCACGCCTGCATCGCGATGCCCGAACTCCCCGCCGCGCCCGAACCCATGGCGGGCCTTTGCCGCTGCCACGCGACGGCCGAGCCAGGCGCGGTACTCGGACGAGGCGTAGGTCCCCTTCCCATACAGCTGCCGGTACCGGCCCACGAGGGCAGGGTGTGTCCGCGCCAGCCAGCCCATGAACCATTCCCTCGTGCCGGGGCGCAGGTGCAGCGCCCCCGCCGTCACGCCGGTGGCACCGGCAGAGGCGAGGGACCCCATGAGCGCGTCGAGGTGCTCCTCGGAGTCGGTGAGCCAGGGGAGGATCGGCATCGCCATGACGCCGCACGTCAGCCCGGCCTCCCGCAGGCGCGAGATGAGCCGCAGCCTGGCGGCGGGGGACGGCGTGCCCGGTTCGAGGGCGCCCTGGAGCTCGGGATCGAGGACCGCGAGGGAGATGCTCGTCCCGATGGGCACTTCTGCGCCGGCCGCCTTGAGCAGGGGGACGTCCCGTGCGAGGAGCGTCCCTTTCGTGAGGATCGAGAACGGCGTGCCGGACCCCGCGAGCGCCTTGATGATCCCCGGCATGAGCGCGTAGCGGCCCTCGGCACGCTGGTACGGGTCTGTGTTCGTGCCCAGGGCCACGTGCTCGCGCTTCCACGACGGCCGCGAGACCTCGGCACTGAGGACCTCGCCGACGTTGACCTTCACCACGAGCTGCTGGTCGAAGTCCAGCCCGGCGTCCATGTCCAGGTACGTATGGGTATTGCGCGCGAAGCAGTACACGCACGCGTGGCTGCACCCGCGGTACGGGTTGACGGTCCACCGGAACGGCATGGAGGACGCCGGCGGCACCTTGTTGAGCGCCGATTTCGCGGCGACCTCGTGGAAGGTGATCCCGTGGAACTCCGGCGTCCTCACGGTCCGCAGTGCCCCCGCCAGGGGGAGGAGGGGCATCTGGGCCGGCGCGGCCAGGGCGTCATCATTCGGCGACTCCCGGACCGACTGCGTGTTCCATCGCATGCCAGCTATTCGAAGACATCTTCGAAGATGTGTCAACCCCCGCCCCGCCGCGGGCTCAGCCTTCGAGCTCCCACACTGCCGTGAGGGTTGCGGCGACCTCCGCCGTCCCGGCCTCCACGGGCATCGCCTCTCCCACCGCCGCGAAGGCCACGCGCCGGAGCGGGACTGGTTCGCCGGGCCCGCCCTGTGCGGTGCCGGCGTCGATGCTGACCACGCGTCCGAGGCGGCGCCCCGCGAGCCGGGCGAGCCGTTCGGCCGCCGCGAGCGCGTCCTTCCAGGCCGCCTCCTGCGCAGCGGCCTCCGCCGCCGCCGCGTCCGATGCCTCGAGGGCCAGCCCGTGGATCCGGAGCGCGTCGCCGCCTGCAGCGACGACCGCCTCGAGGAGCGCGCCGACGCGGTCGAGGTCCCGCACCGCGAGCGTGAGCGACGTGGTCGTGGCGTAGCCGGTCACATGCGGCCCGTGGCCCTCGCTCCAGGCCGTCTCGCTCGTCACGCCGAGGCCGCTCGTGGCGAGGTCCACTCGGTCGACGCCGGCCCCCGTCGCCGCGTCGACGACGGCCCGCGCGGCGCTCGCTGCGCGGGCGTACGCCTCGGAGAGGTGCACGGACCTGGTCTCGATCCCGAGCCGGACGAGTGCGCGGTCCGGGACGAGCCGGGCAGAGCCGGTGCCGACGACGGTGACGGTGTGTGCGCCGCGGGGCGCGGCTTCCTCGGGTGTCATGGCTTCCTCACTCCGTGTCTGTGGGACCCAGCGGGCGTGCTGGCCGGCGGGGGCAGGGGGCGCGTGCGACGGCGGGGGTAGCCTCCCGCTTCGAGCCCAGCGATCTGCTCGAACGGGTTGAGCGAGCCGGGGTTGCCCGTGCGCGCCGCCGAGTAGGCGGCGGCGACGGCGTAGAGGGGGAGGAATGGCAGCCCGAGGCATGCCGCGTACTGGGTTGCATGGCGCGCCTCGTGGCCGAACAGCGCAGGCCGCGCCAGCAGGTCCTCCGCGCGCCCGCGGGTGAAGACGACGTTGCCGACCACGAACGCGGCGGCAGCGGGCAGGCGGGGGCGGTAGTGCTCGGCGATGAACAGCCCGCCGGGCCCACGGCGCAGGGGCGTGCGCGCGGCCGCCGCGAGCGCCAGGCCCAGCGGCGTCGAGAGGTTCGCGGTGTTGAGCGCGGCGCGTGCTGCGCTGCCGATGCCCCGGATGTCCCGCATAGCGCGGATGCCCCGGATGTCCTCGAGTCGCACAGGGGCATCGTAGCCGTGGAATAGACTTGGCGGGTGCCCGAGACAACGCCACCTTCCGCCGAGACTGAGGTTCCCGTGACCGCCCCGAGTGTCCCCGATCCCGTCGACGAGGCCGCCGTCAGCGCGGCTGTCGAGGACGCACTGGCCGCCATCGCCGCCGCCGGCGACCTCGAGCAGCTCAAGAGCGCCCGCATCGCGCACACCGGGGAGAAGTCCCCGCTCGCGCTCGCGAACCGTGAGATCGGCTCGCTGCCCAAGGAGTCCAAGGCTGCGGCCGGCAAGATCGTCGGAGGCGCCCGCGGCCGGGTCAACAAGGCCGTCGCCGAGCGCCAGGCCGTCCTCGAGGCCGAGGACGACGCCCGCATCCTCATCGAGGAGACCGTGGACGTCACGGCTGCCCCCCGCCGTCGACGCGCGGGCGCACGCCACCCGCTCTCGACCCTGCAGGACCGCGTGAGCGACATCTTCGTCGGCATGGGCTGGGAGATCGCCGAGGGCCCTGAGCTCGAGTCGGAGTGGTTCAACTTCGACGCGCTCAACTTCAAGCCGGACCACCCCGCGCGCGAGATGCAGGACACGTTCTTCGTCGAGCCGCCCGAGGCGCACCTCCTCCTGCGCACGCACACGTCCCCGGTCCAGGTCCGCTCGATGCTCGAGCGCGAACTGCCGGTCTACGTCCTGTGCCCCGGGCGCGTGTTCCGCACGGACGAGCTGGATGCGACGCACACGCCCGTCTTCCACCAGTTCGAGGGCCTCGCGATCGACAAGGGCCTCTCGATGGCGGACCTGCGCGGAACCCTCGAGCACTTCGCGCGGCAGATGTTCGGCGAGGAGGCCCAGATCCGCCTGCGCCCCAACTACTTCCCGTTCACGGAGCCGAGCGCCGAGCTGGACATCTGGCACCCCGGCGCCAAGGGCGGCCCGCGCTGGATCGAGTGGGGCGGCTGCGGCATGGTCAACCCCAACGTGCTGCGCGCCGCGGGCATCGACCCCGAGGAGTACTCGGGCTTCGCGTTCGGCATGGGAATCGAGCGCACGCTCATGTTCCGCAACGAGGTCGCCGACATGCACGACATGATCGAGGGCGACGTCCGCTTCAGCGAGCACTTCGGGATGGAGATCTAGTCCAATGCGAATCCCCCTTTCGTGGCTGCGCGAGTACACGCAGCTCCCCGCCGGCGCGACCGCCGAGGACCTCATGGCCGACCTGGTGAAGGTCGGCCTCGAGGAGGAGGCCGTCCACCGCCCCTCGGACTCGATCCGCGGGCCGATCGTCGTCGGCCAGGTGCTCAGCGCCGAGAAGGAGCCGCAGAGCAACGGCAAGACCATCAACTGGTGCCAGGTCCGCGTGGTGCCCGAGGGCCAGGAGCAGACGCTCGTCGGCAAGGGCATCGACCCCTCCGGCGTCCAGGGGATCGTGTGCGGTGCCCACAACTTCGCCCCCGGCGACAAGGTCGTCGTGACGCTGCCGGGCGCAACGCTCCCCGGCGACTTCCACATCGCCGCGCGCAAGACCTATGGCCACGTCTCCGCGGGCATGATCGCCTCGGTCCGAGAACTCGGCATCGGCGACGACCATGACGGCATCCTCGTGCTGTCCCGCATCGGCCTCGACCCCGAAGTCGGCACGGACGCGCTCGAGCTCCTCGGCCTGACCGACGAGGCCGCCGAGATCAACGTGACCCCGGACCGCAGCTACTGCTTCTCGATCCGCGGCATCGCCCGCGAGTACTCGCACGCGACCGGCACCGAGTCCACCGACCCGGCCAGCCTCGTGGCCGCGCCCGAGGCGCTCGAGGGGGGCTACGGCGTCGTGCTCAGCGACGAGGCGCCCATCTACGGCGTGCCCGGCTGCGACCGGTTCGTGGCGCGCACGGTGCGCGGCATCGACCCCACGCGCGCCACCCCGCAGTGGATGGTCTCGCGCCTGCGCCTTGCCGGCGTGCGCTCCATCTCGCTGCCTGTGGACATCTCGAACTACGTCATGTTCGAGCTCGGCCAGCCCACCCACTGCTACGACCTCGGGAAGCTCAGCGGGGACATCGTGGTGCGCCGCGCGGCCGCCGGCGAGACCCTCGAGACCCTTGACGGCAAGGTGCGCACCCTCGACCCCGAGGACCTGCTCATCACCGACGGCTCGGGCCCGATCGGCATCGCGGGCGTCATGGGCGGCGCCTCGACCGAGTGCTCCGACACGACCGTGGACGTCCTCGTCGAGGCCGCGCACTTCGACCCGGTGAGCATCGCGCGCTCGCGCCGCCGCCACAGGCTGCCCTCCGAGGCGTCCAAGCGCTTCGAGCGCGGCGTGGACTGGCACGTGGCCCACGTGGCCGCGCAGCGCGTCGTGGACCTCCTCGTCGAGCTCGGCGGGGGAACGGCCGACGATGCCGGCACCGACGTGGGCACCGCGCCGGAGCCGGTGCGCATCAGCCTGCCCGAGGGCTTCGTCTCCTCCCGGATCGGGATGGAGTTCAGCGACGAGCTCATCACGCGCGCGCTGGGCGAGCTCGGGGCGACGGTCGAGCGCGACGGCAGCGGCTTCGCCGTCGTGCCCCCGAGCTGGCGCAATGACCTCGAGACCAAGGAGGACCTCTCCGAGGAGGTCGCCCGTCTTGTCGGCTACGACAAGATCCCCTCTCGCCTGCCTGTTGCACCGCCGGGACGCGGCTACTCCCGCACCCAGCAGCAGCGCCGCCGGCTCGTCCAGGCGCTCGCGGACGCGGGCCTGACCGAGGTGCTCGCATACCCGTTCGTCTCCAAGGGGCACAACGAGACGTTCGGCACGGCGAAGGAGGGCGCCCCGCTGCCCGCCGTCAAGCTCGCCAACCCGCTGAGCGAGGAGCACGGCTGGCTGCGGGCCTCGCTCCTGCCGGGGCTCGTCGAGATCGCCCGCCGCAACCACGGCCGCGGCTTCCGCGACCTCGCGCTCTTCGAGGCGGGCCTCGTCTTCCTGCCGGACGAGGGGCCGCTCGGCACCGAGTCCATCCCCCCGCTCGGGGCGAAGCCGTCCGAGGAGGTCCTCGACGCGCTCTACGACGGCCTCCCGGACCAGCCGCTGCACGTGGCCGGCCTGTTCACGGGCAAGGACTCGCCCGAGGCGCCCGGCCACACGCCGCGCGCCTGGGACTGGGCCGACGCCCTCGACTTCGCGCGCCTCGCCGCCGATGTCCTCGGGGTGGAGCTCGTGGTCGCCCAGGGCCAGCACCAGGCGTACCACCCCGGACGCGCCGCCGCGCTGAGCCTGCGCACCGGCGAGACGGTCGGGTACGCCGGCGAGCTGCACCCCAAGCTCCTTGCCGCGCTGGACCTCCCGGCCCGCACGGTCGCGTTCGAGCTCGATGCCGACGCGCTCTTCGAGGCGGCAGCCGACGTGGTGGTGGCCAAGCACCTCTCGACGTTCCCGGTCGCGACGCAGGACGTCGCTCTCATCGTGGACGCCGCGGTGCCGGCGGCCGAGGTGCTCGCCGTGCTCCGCGAGGGCGCCGGCACGCTCCTCGAGGAGGTGAGCCTGTTCGACGTGTACACGGGCAAGGGGATCGAGCCGGGCAGGAAGTCGCTCGCGTTCGGCCTGCGCTTCCGCGCCGACGACCGCACCCTCACCGCCGACGAGGCCTCGGAGGCGCGCGCCGCCGCCGTGGCGCTCGCGGCCGAGCGCTTCGGCGCCGTCCAGCGCTGACGCACCGGGCTCTCGGAGGCAGCCGTGCTCCTGCGGGCAGTGCCGCTCGGTTCCCCCGGGTCGGCGCTGCCCGCTGGCGTCCCCACGGCCGGTGAAGCCGAGCGCGCCCGCGCATTCGGCGATCCGGCCCGCGGGCACCGCTTCCTGTCGGGCCGCCTCGCCCTGCGCGCGCTCGTCGCCGAAGCGGCCGACGCCGACCCCGGGCTCGTGCGCCCGGCCTACCTGTGCCCGGACTGCGGCGTGGGGGAGCACGGGGCGCCCGGGTTCGTCCTCGGGCACGACGGCGGGGTGCTCCGCCCGCTGCCCGTTGCGGCGAGCATGTCGCGGGCAGGCGGCTGGGCCCTCCTCTCCGCCGAAATGGGGGTCTTGACCGCCGAAATGGGGGTCTTGACCGCCGAGGTGGGGGTCCTGACCGCCGAGGTGGGGGTGCGCGTCGGCGTCGACCTCGTGGCCGTCGCAGACCTGCGCCGTGCCATCCCGGATGAGGCCCTCTCGGCTGCCGAACGGCGTCGTGCGCACACCGCCGCGGATCCTGCCGAGGAGGCCGCCCGGCTCTGGGCGCGCAAGGAGGCCCTCGCAAAGGCACTCGGGACGGGGCTGCGCGACGATCCGGCCGAGCTGGAAACGCTCGACGACGGCCGCGTCGCCGACCTCGACACCGCGGCGCTCGGCCTTCCCCCAGGCTTCGCAGCGGCCCTCGCCCGAGTGCCCGGATGCGGGCGCTGCGCACCCGCAACGCCGGGCGCCTAGGACGGGAACGCCGGCAGCCGCTCCTCCCACAGCCACGGCCGCAGCACGCGAGCGGCACTGAACCCGCGCGCGCCCGCGCCGACGCGGTCGAAGAGCTCCACCACCTCGCCGGTCGAGGCGTTCGCATGCCGCTTCTCGGAGCACAGGGCGCGGAGGGCGCGGAAGAACCGGTCGTCGCCGACCGCCTCCCGCAGGGCGTGGAGGGCGAGGGCGCCGCGCTTGTAGACGCGGTCGTCGAACATGAGATCCGGGCCGGGGGCGCCGATCACGAGGTCCTGCCTGCGCGAGGCGAGGAGCTTCCACGCGGCTCCTGCCCGGGAACGGGTGGAACCCTGCCCGGCCTTCTCGCTCCAGAGCCACTCGGCGTAGCACGCGAAGCCCTCGTGGAGCCAGATGTCCTCCCATTGTCCGACCGTGACCGAGTTCCCGAACCACTGGTGTGCGAGCTCATGGGCGAGGAGCCGCTGGGACTCCCACGAGCGCGTGATGTGGTTGCGGCCCATGATGGAGAGCGTCTGCGCCTCGAGAGGGATCTCGAGCGCGTCCTCGGTGACCACCACGGTGTAGTCGCGGAACGGGTACGGGCCGAAGAGCCCGGAGAAGTGCGCGACCATGTCCCGCTGGTCCGCCAGGCCGGCCTCGGCGGCGGTGCGCAGCAGGGGCGGGACGGCGGCGTACACGCGCACCGGGGGAGCGCCGCCGGCGCGGACCCGGCCGAGGTCCAGCATGTGCCACCGGCCGATCAGCACGGTGGCGAGGTACGGGGCCATGGGCTCGTGCTGCTCGTACACCCACGTCTCCCGGCTGGCCTTGCGGCGGTGGCCCACGAGCAGCCCGTTGGCCACGACCCGGTAGCCTGCGTCCGCGGTGACGGTGGTGCGGAAGGCCGCCTTCTGCGACGGGTGGTCGTTGCACGGGAACCAGGTGGGCGCTCCGGTGGGCTGGCCCGCGACGAGGACGCCGTCGGCGAGTTCCTCCCAGCCCACCTCGCCCCAAGTGCCGGACGACGGCGAGGGGTTGCCTTCGTAGCGCACCTCGACGTGGAAGTCCCTTCCGGCTGCGAGGGGCGAGGACGGGACGATCCGGAGCTGGTCGCCGCGCTGTACCACCTTGGCGGGCTTCGCGCCGTCGACCTGGACCCTCACCGCGCGCAGGCCGACGAGGCTGAGAACGATGTCACCAAGGGTCTCCTCGGCCCTCGCCTGCAGGCGTGCGCGGCCGGCAAGCCGGTTGCTCGCCAGGCGCACGTCCAGATCGAGCGCGTAGTGGCGCACCGTGAAGGACGGGCTGCCGTGCCCTGGCGTGTAAGGGTCGGGGAGGAGGGGGCGCGCGAGAAGCCGGGCCCTCTGGTCTGAGGGGCGGCTGTCCGTCTGGGCGGCGGGGTTCGTGGGGCTCACCGGGTGGGGACCTCCGGCTCCTTCCATGGCACGACGGGGTTGCCGCGCCAGTAGGTGTTCGCGGGGACGTGCTCGCCGCCCATGACGAGGGAGGCGGGGCCGACAGTCCCGCCGGCTCCAATGGCTGCCCCGGGGAGGATCACGCCGTGGGGCCCGAGAGTGGCGCCGGCGCCGAGGGCCACGGGCCCGATCCGCATGATCCTGTCGTGGAAGAGATGGGTCTGGACGACGCAGCCGCGGTTCACGGTGGAGTTGGCGCCGAGCTGGACGAGATCGGCCTCCGGGAGCCAGTAGCTCTCGCACCAGGCGCCAGGGCCGATCCTCGCCCCGAGCGCCCTGAGCCACACGACGAGCGCGGGCGTTCCCGCGGCCGAGCGGGCGAACCAGGGCGCCGCGACCATCTCGATGAAGGCGTCCACGACCTCGTTGCGCCAGATGAACGGGCTCCACAGTGGGTGCTCCCCGGCCCGGATCCGGCCCACGAGGAGCCACTTGGCCGCCACCGCCGAGGCCGCGGCCACGCCGCCGGCCGCGAGGAGGACGGCGCCCCCGAGCAGGGCGGCAGCGGCGTACCCCCACTGCGCGGCGATCCAGTCCAGCGCGACGACCACGCCGACGGCGATCGCCACCGTGAGCACGACCGGCACCGCCCGGCACAGCTCCCACGCGGCGCGGGCCGCCTTGAGGCGGGCTGGGGGATGGAAGGTCCGCTCGAGGTCGGCCGCCGCCGGCGTGCGCCGCAGGCGCACGGGCGGGCTCCCGAGCCACGAGGACCCGGACTTGGCCTTCTTCGGGGTCGCGGAGAGCACGGCGACGAGCCCGTCCTTGGGCACCGCGCGTCCGGCCCCGGTCATGCCCGAGTTGCCGAGGAACGCCCGCTTGCCGACCTTGGCCGGGGCGACCTTCATCCAGCCGCCGCCCAGCTCGTACGAGGCCACCATGGTGTCGTCGGCGAGGAACGCACCGTCCCCGATGGTCGTCATCGAGGGCACGAGCAGTACGGTCGACGCCTCGACGCCGCGCCCCACCGTCGCGCCGAGCAGCCTCAGCCACGCCGGCGTGGCGAGGCTCGCGTAGAGCGGGAAGAGCAGGTCCCGGGCCATGTCCAGCACGCGCTCGGTGGCCCAGACCTGCCAGCCCTGCCGGCTCCGGATGCGCCAGTGGCCCTCCCGGAGGCCGAGCCCGAGGAGGCGTGTGGTCCCGGCGACGAGGAGGGCGTTGATACCGAACCACACGGCGGCCGCGAGCGGGGCCGCCGCCAGGAGGGGCCCGGCCGCGGCGTGCAGGGAGGCGTGGCCCGCCGCGGCCCAGGCGAGCACGAGGGCGGCGGCGGCCCCCGAGGCGTAGGGGATGAGGGCGATGAGCGAGGAGCCCGCGCCGAACGCGGCGAGCCACAGGAGCTCGGTGAGGCGCGTGCGCCGCGCGTGGTGCTCGGGCCAGTCCGGCTTGGCCTTGCCGACGCGCTCGGCCGGAGAGCCCGCGACGCGGACTCCGGACTTGACCTTCCCGGACACGCACGAGCCGGGCTCGACGATCGCGTCCGCGCCCACCCGCGCGCCCGGCAGGAGCGTGCTGCGCGCCCCTACCGTGGCGCCCGCGCCCACGGTGATGCCGCCGAGGTAGAGCCAGTCGCCGTCGATCCACCACCCGGACAGGTCCACCTCCGGTTCCACCGAGGCGCCCGGGCCCAGCGAGAGCATGCCCGTCACCGGCGGAACCGAGTGGAGGACGGCGTCGCGCCCTATCCTCGCCCCGAGGGCGCGCGCGTAGTACGGGACCCAGGGGGCACTCGCGAGGCTCACGGCCTGGGCCAGGTCCGCGATGTGCTCGGCGAGCCACAGGCGCAGGTGCACACTCCCCGAGCGCGGATACCGCCCGGGGCGGATCCCGCGCAGGAGCACCCGCGCGGCGCCCACCGAGACCGCCATCCGGCCCACGGGGCTCACGAACACGAGCCACGACGCGGCGACCCACCACCAGGAGACGGTGGGCGCAGCGGCGAACCCGGCCACGGCGGCGAGCACGTTGTCCGCGGCCATGAGGACGGTGAGCCAGCGCATGCCGACGAGGATGAACAGGGGCACGCCCATGAGCGTCTGGACGGCCTGCGTCCGCGCGGCGGTGGGCCGCACGGTCCGCTCCGGGGCGGCCTCGCCGCCGGGTGCGCGCCCGCTGAGCGCCTCGACGAGCGCGCCGAGCCGCGGATGCGCGTAGAGCTCGGCAACGGTCACGGTGGGGTAGCGGCGGCGCAGCGCGGTGACGAGCTGCGCGGCCGCAAGCGACCCTCCGCCCGCGGCGAAGAAGTCGGCGTCCAGGCCCGAGGGGCGGGTGCCCAGGACCGCCTCCCACTGCTCCGCGATCCAGCCGGCCTCGCCCTCGAGCGCAGGCGCGGCCTGCCCGGCCCCGGGGCCCTCCTCTGCGCCCGGGAGCGGCCACGGCAGCGCGGCGCGGTCCACCTTGCCGCTCGTCTTCGTGGGGAGGGAGGGGACGACGGCGAGCACGGGCACGAGCGCGGCCGGCAGCTCGCGCGTGAGGTGCTCGCGGGACGCCGCGAGGTCCGGCACCGCGCCGTCCGCCGCCGCGAGGTACCCGACGAGGATCTGGTTCCCCGCCGCCGTCGTGCGCACGGCAGCCGCGGCGCCGGCGACCCCGGGCAGGGACTGGAGTGCGGCGTCGACTTCGCCGAGCTCGATCCGGCGGCCGCCGAGCTTCACCTGCTCGTCGGCGCGCCCCACGAAAAGCAGGCCCGCCGGGTCCCATGTGACGAGGTCCCCCGAACGGTAGGCGCGCTCCCACCCGAGCGTGGGCAGCGGGGCGTACTTCTCCGCGTCCTTCTCCGGGTCGAGGTAGCGGGCCAGGCCGACGCCGCCGATGATGAGCTCGCCCGTGGCGCCCTCGGCCACCGGGACTCCCTCGGAGTCCACGACCGCGAGGTCCCAGCCGTCCAGCGGCAGGCCGATCCGGACCGGGCCCGTGCCGTCCAGAGGAGCTGCGCACGCGACCACGGTGGCCTCGGTGGGACCGTAGGTGTTCCACACTTCGCGGCCGTCCACGGCGAGGCGCGCAGCGAGCTCGGGAGGGCAGGCCTCTCCGCCGAAGATGAGCAGGCGGACGTTCTCGAGCGCCTCGGCGGGCCACAGGGCGGCCAGCGTCGGGACGGTGGAGACGACGGTGATGCCCCGCTGCACGAGCCACGGGCCCAGGTCCATCCCCGTGCGCACGAGCGCCCGCGGGGCCGGCACGAGGCAGGCACCGTACCGCCATGCGAGCCACATCTCCTCGCACGAGGCGTCGAACGCGACCGAGAGGCCGGCCAGTACCCGGTCGTCGGGCCCGAGCGGCTCGGCCTGCAGGAAGAGCCGAGCCTCGGCGTCGACGAACGCCGCCGCCGAGCGGTGCGAGACCGCGACACCCTTCGGGGTCCCCGTGGAGCCGGACGTGAAGATGACCCAGCAGTCGTCCTCCGGCCCGGGCGGCCGGGGAGCGGGGAAGGGCGTGGGGCGGCCGCGGTCCACGACGAGGGAGCCGCCGCCCCGGATGATCCCGGCGACGCGGGCCTCGCCGAAGACGAGCTTGGCCCGCTCGTCGGGATCGTCCGCGTCCACGGGCACGTATGCGGCCCCGATGAGCAGGACGGCGAGGATGGCGGTGTACAGCTCGGCAGTGCCGGAGGGGATGCGGATCCCGATCCGGTCCCCGGCGCCGAGGCCAGCCGCGTGGAGCGTGCGGCCCATGGCGCGCACCTCGTCGAGCAGCTCGGAGTACGTGAGCGACCGGGAGCCGTCATCGAGGGCAGGCGCCTCGGGGAACGCCGCCGCGCTCGCGGTGAGGATGTCGATGAGCGTGCGCGGCGCAGGGGTCCGGGCCGAGCCGGGCAGCTGCGGGGCGTGCTGCCGCACGGCTGCCCCTGGGGGTCCTGGGTTCTCGCTATCGGTCAATGCCGTGCCCTCGGCTCACTCGTGGCTGTCGTCCCGGTCATTGTCGCAGGGAGGTCAGGGAACCAGGAGGACCTTGCCCGTGGTCCCCCGGCCCTCGAGCGCGGCGTGCGCGGCGGCCGCGTCCCTCAGCGGGAACTGGGCACCGATCCGGACGCTGAGTGAGCCGTCCTCCACCGCGCCGAACACCTCGGCCGCCCGCCAGCGCCGCTCGTTGGCGTTGAGGAGGTGGTGCCGGAGTGTGGGGCGGGTGATGGACAGCGAGCCGCCCGTGTTCAGGCGCTGCAGGTCGAACGGGGGAACCGGGCCGGAGGCGGCGCCGAAGAGCACGAGGGTCCCGCGGATCCGCAGGCTCGCGAGCGAGCCGTCGAACGTGTCCTTCCCCACGCCGTCGTACACGACGTCGACCCCGGCGCCCCCGGTCAGCTCGCGGACGCGCTCGGGGAAGCCCTCGTAGCGGAGCACGTGGTCCGCCCCGGCACCCTCGGCGAGCTCGGCCTTCGCCCCGGTCGAGACCGTGGTGATGACCCTCGCCCCGCGAGACTTGAGCATCTGGATGAGCAGGAGCCCCACGCCGCCGGCGCCCGCGTGCACGAGCGCCGTCTGGCCAGACTCGATCCGGAAGCTCGAGGTCACGAGGAAATGCGCCGTCATGCCCTGGAGCGGCAGCGCGGCGGCGGTGAGGAGGTCCACCCCCTCCGGGATCGGCAGGGCCCTCTCGGCGTCCACGAGCGCGTACTCCGCGTAGGTGCGGATCCCCTCCGCCGTGGCGATCCGGTCCCCGTGGGCGAAGCCCTCCACGCCTTCGCCCACCGAGGCGACCACGCCCGAGGCCTCGGCGCCCGGCGTGAAGGGGAACGGCACGCCGTAGACGCCCTGGCGCTGGTACGTCTCGACGAAGTTCACGCCCGCGGCGGCGACCCGGATGAGGAGCTGGCCCGGACCGGGCACCGGCATCTCGGCCTCGGCCTGTGCTAGCACCTCCGGCCCTCCGGGGGCAGTGGCGACGATGGCGTGGATCATGGCTCTCCTCACGGTGCGGAAGTCGGCAGGCCGGGCAGCTGCTCGGGCGGCTGCCGGCCCGCCACCATCCTAGGAGGTGACGCCGTCGGAGCAATGTATAAATATTGACTAGGATGCATAAACTTTCCTAGAGTGGGCCGCGTGACTATTACCGCAGCAGTGTCCGGGGCCAGCGGCTACGCCGGGGGAGAGGTCCTCCGCCTGCTGGCCAACCACCCCGAGGTCGAGATCGGGGCCATCACGGCCCATTCGAGCGCGGGACGCCGCCTCGGCGAGCTCCAGCCCCACCTGCTCTCCCTCGCCGGCCGCGGGATCGTCGAGACGACCGCCGAGAACCTCGCGGGCCACGACGTCGTCTTCCTCGCCCTCCCGCACGGCGCCTCCGCCGAGGTCGCCGCGGCCCTGCCGGAAGGCACCCTCGTGATCGACGCCGGCGCCGACCACCGCCTCGAGGACCCCGAGGCCTGGTTCCGGTTCTACCAGTCCGAGCACGCCGGCACGTGGCCGTACGGCCTGCCCGAGCTGCCCCTCGCCGACGGCTCGAAGCAGCGCGGGCGGCTCGTCGGTGCCCGCCGCATCGCCGTCCCCGGCTGCTACCCGACCTCGGCGCTGCTCGCCCTCACCCCGGGCTTCACCGCCGGGCTGCTGGAGGCCGACGACGTCGTGATCGTCTCCGCGTCCGGCACCTCGGGCGCGGGCAAGGCCGCCAAGCCGCACCTGCTGGGCTCCGAGGTCATGGGCTCGATGAGCCCCTACGGGGTGGGCGGCGGGCACCGCCACACGCCCGAGATCGAGCAGGGCCTCTCCAACGCGGCCGGCGAGCGGGTCACGGTCTCGTTCACGCCCACGCTCGCGCCCATGAGCCGCGGGATCCTCACCACCGCCACGGCGCGGGTCCGCGAAGGCGTCACCGCGGCGCAGCTGCGCGAGGCCTGGGAGTCCGCGTACGCGGGGGAGGCGTTCGTGCACGTCCTGCCCACCGGCCAGTGGCCGGCCACCCAGATGGTGGTCGGCTCCAACAGCGCCGCGCTCCAGCTCGCGTTCGACCCGCACGCGGGCCGGGTGATCGTGAGCTCCGTGATCGACAACCTCACCAAGGGCACCGCAGGCGGAGCGGTGCAGTCCATGAACATCGCGCTGGGCCTGCCCGAGGGCACCGGCCTGAACCAGCTGGGAGTCGCACCGTGACCGTCACCGCACCCAAGGGCTTCCGGGCCGCCGGCATCACCGCAGGCATCAAGGCCTCCGGGAACCCGGACATGGCCCTCGTCGTCAACGACGGCCCGGACCACCACGCTGCCGCCGTCTTCACCTCCAACCGCGTCGCGGCCGCCCCCGTGCGCTGGTCGAAGCAGGTCGTGACCGACGGTCGCGTCGACGCCGTCGTGCTCAACTCCGGCGGCGCCAACGCCTGCACTGGGCCGGAGGGCTTCCAGAACACCCACACCACCGCCGAGAAGACGGCGGACGTGCTCGGCATCTCCGCCGCGGACGTCGTGGTGTGCTCCACGGGCCTCATCGGCGAGCAGCTGCCCATGGACAGGATCGTCCCGGGCGTCGATGCGCTCGCCGCGGCGCTCTCCGCAGACGGCGGGCACGCGGCCGCAGAGGCGATCATGACCACGGACACCGTGCCCAAGGAGGCCGTGTTCGCAGGGACCGACTCCACGGGGCGGCCGTACACGATCGGCGGGATCGCGAAGGGCGCGGGCATGCTCGCGCCGGGGCTGGCCACGATGCTCGTGGTCCTCACGACCGACGCCGAGGTTCAGCCCGAGATGCTCGACGCCGCGCTGCGGGACGCCACGCGCGTGACGTTCGACCGCGCCGACTCCGACGGCTGCATGTCCACCAACGACACGGTGGTGCTGCTCGCCTCCGGCGCGGCGGGCGCGTCCCCGGACCCGGGGTCGTTCACCGCAGGCCTGACGCAGGCGTGCGCCGAGCTCGCGCGCAAGCTCATCGGCGACGCCGAGGGCGCCTCGCACGACATCGCCATCCGCACGTACAACGCGGCGAGCGAGCGCGACGCCGAGGTGGTCTCCCGCGCTGTTGCCCGGTCCAACCTCTTCAAGACCGCGATCTTCGGCAAGGACCCGAACTGGGGCCGCGTGCTCTCCGCCGTCGGCACCACCGACGCGGTGTTCGACCCGGACGCCGTCAACGTCTCGATCAACGGCGTGCAGATCTGCCAGAACGGCGGGATCGGCCAGGACCGTTCGCTCGTCGACCTCGAGCCCCGCGATGTCCTCGTGGAGATCGACCTCGCCGCGGGCTCCGCCGAGGCCACGATCCTGACCAACGACCTCACGCACGCCTACGTGCACGAGAACTCCGCCTACTCGAGCTGAGGACTGCCATGACCGAGACCAGCACGGGCGCGCAGAGCCAGAACATCCGCCTCGCCATGGACAAGGCCGAGACGCTCGTCGAGGCCCTCCCCTGGATCCAGAAGTTCGCCGGCACCACCATGGTGGTCAAGTACGGCGGGAACGCGATGGTGAACGAGGAGCTGCGCCGGGCGTTCGCCGAGGACATCGTGTTCCTCCACCACGTGGGCATCCGCCCCGTGGTCGTGCACGGCGGGGGGCCGCAGATCAACGCGATGCTCGCCCGACTCGGGATCGAGAGCGAGTTCAAGGGCGGGCTCCGCGTCACGACCCCCGAGGCCATGGACGTGGTCCGCATGGTCCTCACCGGCCAGGTGGGCCGCGAGCTCGTGGGCCTCATCAACTCCCACGGCCCGTACGCCGTGGGCCTCTCGGGCGAGGACGGCGGGCTCCTGCGCGCGGTCCGCACGGGCGCCGTGGTCGACGGCGAGGAGGTGGACCTCGGCCTCGTCGGAGAGGTGGTCGGCGTCGACCCCGCTGCCGTCCACGACCTCCTCGAGGCCGGCCGCATCCCCGTGATCTCGACCGTCGCCCCGGAGGTTGAGACCGAGAGCGGGCCCGACGGCGTCGAACGCCACCAGCCCACCGGGCAGGTCCTCAACGTCAATGCGGACACCGCCGCGGCCGCCGTCGCGGTCGCGCTCCAGGCATCCCGCCTCGTCGTCCTGACCGACGTCGAGGGGCTGTACCGCAACTGGCCGGACAGGGATTCACTCGTCTCCCAGATCTCCGCGGGGGAGCTCGCCGAGATGTTGCCGAGCCTCGAGTCCGGCATGATCCCCAAGATGGGCGCATGCCTCAAGGCCGTCACCGAGGGCGTGGACCGCGCCGCGATCGTGGACGGCCGCAGCCCGCACACGATGCTCCTCGAAGTCTTCACGAACGCCGGTGTCGGCACGCAGGTCGTGCCGGACGGGGAAGGAACCGCATGAGCGACAGCAACGCTTCCACTTCGCCTTCGCTCGGCGAGGGGGCGGGCCTCCCGCCCAAGGATGCCAACCGAACCCCGGAGGCCCGCCCCCTCACCGAGCTTGTGGGAGGCTCGCCGTCCGGCGCTGCCTGGCTCTCGCGCTACTCGGATTCCCTCATGGGCGTCTTCGGCACGCCGCAGCGCGTGCTCGTGCGCGGCCAGGGCTGCTACGTGTGGGATGCCGACGGCAAGCAGTACCTCGACCTGCTCGGCGGGATCGCCGTGAACGCGCTCGGCCACGCGCACCCGTTCGTGACGAGCGTGATCTCGAGCCAGCTCTCCACCCTCGGCCATGTCTCGAACTTCTTCACGAGCCCCACGCAGGTGGCCCTCGCCGAGAAGCTCCTGGAGATCACTGGGGCGCCCGCGGGCTCCAAGGTGTTCTTCTCGAACTCCGGGACCGAGGCGAACGAGGCGGCGTTCAAGCTCGCCCGCCGCAACGCTGCCAACCCCTCCGGCGGCAGGCGCACCAAGGTCGTGGCGCTCGAGGGCGCGTTCCACGGCCGCACGATGGGCGCCCTCGCCCTCACTGCGAAGAAGGCGTACCGCGAGCCGTTCGAGCCGCTGCCCTCCGGCGTCGTGCACGTCCCCTTCGGGGACATCGAGGCCCTGCGCGCCGAGGTCGACGACACGACGCAGGCGGTGTTCCTCGAGCCGATCCAGGGAGAGGCCGGCGTCCTCCCGCTCCCCGAGGGGTACCTCGCCGAGGCGCGGAGGATCACGCACGACGCCGGCGCCCTCCTCATCGTGGACGAGGTCCAGACCGGGATCGGCCGCACGGGCTCGTGGCTCGCCATCGAGGGCACCGGTGTGGTGCCCGACGCGGTGACGCTCGCCAAGGGCCTCGGCGGGGGCTTCCCCATCGGCGCGCTCGTGACGTTCGGCCCCCAGACCAGCGCGCTGCTGTCCGCCGGCCAGCACGGCACCACCTTCGGCGGCAACCCGGTGGCCACTGCGGCGGCCCTCGCCACGGTCCACGCGATCGAGAGCCAGAAGGTGCTCGAGAACGTGCGAGCCGTCGGCGCCCACACGCGGGAGGCGCTCGCGGCGCTGCCGGAGGTCGGCGAGGTCCGCGGGCGGGGGCTGCTGATCGGCATGGACCTGACGGGCCCGGGAGGGGACCCAGCACAGGTGCCCGAAGACGCCAATCTGGCCGCCGCCGTCGTCAGTGCCGCGCTCGAGGCGGGCTTCATCGTCAACGCGCCGGGGCCGCGGACCATCCGCCTCGCCCCGCCGCTCATCCTCACGGCCGAGCAGGCCGACTCGTTCGTCGCGGCGCTGCCGGCGCTCATCGCAGCGGCCGCGGACACCCTCAAGGAGACCGCATGACAAGCCCGGGAACCGTCCGCCACTTCCTCAAGGACACCGACCTCACACCGTCCGAGCAGGCCGAGGTCCTGGACCTCGCCGTCCGCATGAAGGCCGCGCCCTACTCGGTGCAGCCCCTCGCGGCGGAGGGTTCCGCCCGGAAGACCGTGGCCGTGATCTTCGACAAGACCTCGACCCGCACGCGCGTCTCCTTCTCCGCAGGCGTGTCCGACATGGGCGGCACGCCGCTCATCATCAACCCGGGCGAGGCGCAGATCGGGCACAAGGAGTCGGTCGAGGACACCGCGAAGGTGCTCGAGCGCATGGTCGCCGCGATCGTGTGGCGCACGGGCGCGCACGAGGGCCTCGTGGACATGGCCCTGAACTCCCGCGTGCCCGTGGTCAATGCCCTGTGCGACGACTACCACCCGTGCCAGCTCCTCGCCGACCTCCTGACGGTCAGGGAGCACAAGGGCCGGCTCGCGGGACTGACCATGGCCTACCTCGGCGACGCGGCCAACAACATGGCCAACTCCTACCTCCTCGCCGGCGTCACCGCGGGCATGCACGTGCGCATCGCCGGTCCGGAGGGCTACCTGCCCGCGGCCGGGATCGTCGCGGAGGCCGAGGACGTCGCCGCGAGGACCGGCGGCTCGGTGCTCATCACAGTGGACCCCGTCGCGGCCCTCGAGGGCGCGGACGTCGTCGCGACGGACACGTGGGTGTCCATGGGCCAGGAGGACGAGAAGGCCGCGCGGATGCAGCTCTTCCGGGACTACTCCGTGGACGCCGCGGCGATGGCCAAGGCCGCGGCCGACGCCGTGTTCCTCCACTGCCTTCCGGCCTACCGCGGGTACGAGGTCGCCGCCGAGGTCATCGACGGCCCGCAGTCCATCGTGTGGGACGAGGCCGAGAACCGCCTCCACGCCCAGAAGGCCCTGCTCGCCTGGCTCCTGCACCGCTCGGGCCAGGCGGTAGTCGACGGCCTCCCGGTCTGAGGCCCCGCCGTGTCCTCCGCCCCGGGGTCCGTCCCGCAGACCAAGGCCGCGCGCCAGGCGCGCATCCGCGCGCTCCTCGCGGAGCAGTCGGTGCGCTCCCAGGCCGAGCTAGCGGCGCTCCTCGCGGACGACGGCGTGCAGGTCACCCAGGCGACCCTCTCGCGTGATCTCGTGGAGATCGGGGCGGTGCGGGTGCGCGGTGCCGCCGGCGGGCTCGTGTACGCGGTTCGGGGCGAGGGCGGAGACCGGAGCCCCCGGACCGGGCTGGACCAGGAGGTGCTCGACGCGCGGCTCGCGAAGCTGTGCGCCGAGCTCCTCGTCACCGCCGAGGCGAGCGCGAACATCGTGGTGCTGCGCACGCCGCCGGGTGCGGCGAACTTCCTCGCGCTCGCGATCGACCACTCCGTGATCCCCTCGATCCTCGGGACGATCGCCGGAGACGACACGGTCATGATCATCACGCGCGACCCGGCCGGGGGAGACGCCGTCGCTGCCCGCTTCCTCGAGCTGGCCTCGCAGGGGGCGTAGGGGCCCTCCCCGGAGCGCGCCGGTGTGGAGCACACTGGTGGCGTGGGCGGAATCCCGTGGGTCCTGCACGTCGACCTCGACCAGTTCATCGCCGCGGTCGAGGTGCTCCGGCGCCCGGAGCTCGCGGGCAGGCCGGTCATCGTCGGGGGCCGGGGCGACCCCACCGAACGGGCCGTGGTCTCGACGGCGTCGTACGAGGCCAGGGCCTTCGGCGTGGGCTCCGGGATGCCCCTGCGCATCGCGGCCCGCAAGGTCCCCCACGCTGTGATCCTCCCTGTCGACCATGAGGCCTACCTCGCGGCCTCGGAGACGGTGATGGCCACGCTGCGCGCGCAGCCCGGCGCCGTCGTGCAGGTGCTCGGCTGGGACGAGGCCTTCGTCGGCATCGGGACGGACGACCCGGAGGCCTACGCCCGGCAGATCCAGGCGGCCGTCCTCGAGCGGACGCGGCTGCACTGCAGCGTGGGCATCGGCGACACCCTGGTCCGGGCGAAGGTCGCCACCGGGTTCGGCAAGCCGGCCGGCGTCTTCCGCCTCACCTCGGAGAACTGGCTCGACGTCATGGGCGGCCACCCCACCCGAGACCTCTGGGGCGTCGGGGCGAGAGTCTCGGGCCGGCTGGCCAGGCTCGGCATCACCACCGTCGCCGAGCTCGCCGCGGCCGACCCCCAGGACCTGGTCCCGGAGTTCGGCCCCACGATGGGCCCCTGGTACGCCCAGCTCGGGCGCGGGGACGGATCCCGCGTGGTGGACGACACCCCTTGGGTCGCCCGCGGGCACAGCCGCGAGACGACCTTCCAGCGCGACCTGACGGAGCCCGCGCAGATGGACGACGCCGTGCGGGAGATCGCAGCGCGCGTCCTCGAGGACGTCGCGGCGGAGGGACGGCCAGTGGTCGGGCTGACCCTCAAGATCCGCTACGCGCCGTTCGACACCACGACGCACGCGAGGAAGATCCCGGCGACCTCCGATCGGGACGAAGTCCTCGCGGTGGCCCTGGACCTTGCCGCCGGCATCGAACCGGGCCGCCCAGTCCGGCTCCTGGGGCTGCGGGCCGAGATGGCCATGCCCCAGGACGCCCGGACGGGGCACACGCCAACGCGCGGGGGCTGGTGACGGCGCCGCCGCGCCGGTCCGGACCGGCCTAGCGCGCCACGCGGTAGCGCAGGAAGACGACCTTGGAGGGGAAGACGCGGGTCTCGACGAGGTCGAGGTCCACCTTCTGCCCGTGGCGTGGGAAGAAGGGGATGCCGCCGCCCACGAGCACGGGGTACACCATGGGGCGGTACTCGTCGATGAGGCCCAGCGCTGCGGCCTCGGCGGCGAGGGTCGCCCCGCCGATGGCGATCTCGCCGTCACCCGGCTCGGCCCGCAGCCGCTGGATCTCCTCGGCCACGCCGCCGGTGGCCAGACGGGCGCTGCCCTGCACGCCCGAGAGCGTGCGCGAGAAGACGATCTTGGGGAGCGGATTCCACAGTGCGATCCATTCCCGGTCCGCGTCGCTGACGGCCGGGTCCTCGCCGGCGGTCTCCCAGTAGAGCATCGTCTCGTAGAGCCGGCGCCCCAGCAGGTGCACGTCCACGCGGCGGATCCCGTCGATCCAGAAGCGGAAGACCTCCTCGTCCGGCGCGGTCCAGTCGAAGCTGCCGTCCGGCCCGACGATGTAGCCGTCGAGCGAGACGCCCATGGAATAGGTCACGGTGCGCATCTCAGGTCCTCCTCGCCTCCGACGCTACCGATACGCGGTTCCTGCTTCGTGGTCAAGGGCGAGTGCTGAC
This sequence comes from Sinomonas halotolerans, assembly GCF_039615075.1. Taxonomy (NCBI): domain Bacteria; kingdom Bacillati; phylum Actinomycetota; class Actinomycetes; order Micrococcales; family Micrococcaceae; genus Sinomonas; species Sinomonas halotolerans. The sequence continues at coordinate 342,773 of NZ_JBDFRB010000001.1, forward strand.
GGGCTTCGTCCAGCGCGGCCGGCCGCCTACCCGAACCGCGCGAAGGGCGCGGCGTAGCGGAAGGTGCCCGCCGCGCCGTCGTGCGCTGTCCCATGTGCTGCGAGCAGCCGCACCTGGAAGAAGCCGCCCCATGCCGGATCCGGCGACGCGATTCCGTGCCGCGCCGCGGGCTCCCAGCCGTGGCGCCCGTAGAACGCGGGGTCCCCCACGAGCGCGATGAGGCGCTCGCCGCGCGCCTGGGCCGCGGAGACGGTCGCCTCCAGGAGGGCGGCCCCGATGCCGCGGCCCTGACGGTCGGGCCGCACCGAGATCGGTCCGAGCCCCAGCGCCGGCAGGGGATCCACGCCGGCGGCATCGATCCAGCCGCGCGTCGTGATGGCATGGCCCACGACGGCGCCGCCCTCCTCCGCGACCAGGGCCAGGTCCGGGAGGTACCCGGCATCGGCGCGGAGCCACTCCACGAGTGCTGCCTCGCCCGGGTCTCCCGTGCCGTCGAGGGGCGGCGCGGAGACGGCCGCCTGCCTGAAGGCCGCGGCAGTCACGGCGCGGACGGCGGGGTAGTCCTCGGCGCGCTCGGGGCGGATGATGGCAGGCATGGCGCCACGGTGCCACGGGCCGCCGAGCCCGGGCAACCGCGCGGCTTCGCGGATTGCCAGCACTGTATATCTATGTAGACTGATGCATAACAATTCGTTCTGACCCCCAAGGAGCACACCGTGAAGGATCGCATCGTCCTCGCCTATTCGGGCGGCCTGGACACGTCCGTGGCCATCGGCTGGATCGCCGACGCAACCGGCGCAGAGGTCGTCGCCGTCGCCGTCGACGTCGGGCAGGGCGGCGAGGACATGGAGACCATCCGTCAGCGCGCGCTCGGCTGCGGGGCCGTCGAGGCCTACGTGGCGGACGCCCGCGACGAGTTCGCGAACGAGTACTGCATGCCCACCCTCAAGGCCAACGGGCTCTACCAGGGCCACTACCCGCTCGTCTCGGCCATCTCGCGCCCGGTGATCGTCAAGCACCTCGTCAAGGCCGCGCGCGAGTTCGGCGCCACGACCGTGGCCCACGGCTGCACGGGCAAGGGCAACGACCAGGTCCGCTTCGAGGTCGGCATCCAGACCCTCGGCCCGGACCTGAAGTGCATCGCCCCGGTCCGCGACCTCGCCCTCACGCGTGACAAGGCCATCGCGTACGCCGAGGAGAAGCAGCTCCCGATCGTCACGACGAAGAAGAACCCCTACTCGATCGACCAGAACGTGTGGGGCCGCGCCGTCGAGACCGGCTACCTCGAGGACATCTGGAACGCCCCGACCAAGGACATCTACGACTACACCCAGACCCCGGAGTTCCCGCCGGCCCCGGACGAGGTCACCATCACGTTCGTCCAGGGCGTGCCGACGGCGCTCGACGGCGTCGAGCTCACCCCGCTCCAGGTCATCCAGGAGCTGAACCGCCGCGCCGGGGCCCAGGGCGTGGGCCGCATCGACGTCGTCGAGGACCGCCTCGTGGGCATCAAGTCCCGCGAGATCTACGAGGCCCCGGGCGCGATGGCGCTCATCACGGCGCACAAGCACCTCGAGGACATCACGATCGAGCGCGAGCACGCCCGCTTCAAGGCCACGGTCGGCCAGCGCTGGAGCGAGCTCGTGTACGACGGCCAGTGGTTCTCCCCGCTCAAGCGCGCCCTGGACACGTTCATCGAGGACTCGCAGCAGTATGTCTCCGGCGACATCCGCATGGTCCTCCACGGCGGCACTGCCGTGGTCAACGGCCGCCGCTCGGACACGTCGCTGTACGACTTCAGCCTCGCGACCTACGACACGGGCGACACGTTCGACCAGTCCAGCGCGAAGGGATTCATCGACCTCTGGGGCATGTCCTCCAAGGTCGCCTCGAGCCGCGACCAGCGCGTCGCGGGGGAGTGAACCCGGGTGGCTGAGCAGAACATGGGCCCACGGGCGCAGGGGTCCCCGGCCGAGCGCAGCGAGGCCGGAGGGCGCTCGGGGACCAACGAGGGCGCACTCTGGGGCGGGCGCTTCGCCGGGGGACCGGCGGACGCGCTCGCCGCGCTGAGCAAGTCCACGCACTTCGACTGGCGCCTGGCCCGGTACGACATCGCCGGCTCCAAGGCCCACGCGCGCGTCCTGCACCGCGCGGGCCTGCTCGACGACGGCGAGCTCGCCGGCATGCTCGACGCGCTGGACCGCCTCGACGCAGACGTCGCCTCGGGCGCGTACACCGCGGCGGAGTCCGACGAGGACGTGCACGGCTCGCTCGAGCGCGGCCTCATCGAGCGCGCGGGGACGCACCTGGGCGGCAAGCTGCGCGCCGGCCGTTCTCGCAACGACCAGGTCGCGACCCTCGGGCGCATGTTCCTGCGCGACCACGCGCGGGTCATCGCCCGCGGCGTCCTCGACACGGTCGACGCGCTCGTGGCCCAGGCCGAGGCGCACCCGGACGCGGCGATGCCGGGCCGGACACACCTCCAGCACGCCCAGCCCGTCCTGCTCAGCCACCACCTGCTCGCCCACGCGTGGGCCCTGCTGCGGGACGTCCAGCGCCTCGCGGACTGGGACAGGCGTGCGGCCGTGTCGCCCTACGGCTCGGGGGCGCTCGCGGGCTCGTCCCTCGGACTCGACCCCGAGGCCGTCGCGGCGGACCTGGGCTTCGACTCGGCCGTGCACAACTCGATCGACGGCACCGCCTCGCGGGACGTCTTCGCCGAGTTCGCGTGGGTCGCGGCGATGATCGGCGTGGACCTCTCGCGCATCTCGGAGGAGGTCATCCTCTGGGCCACGAAGGAGTTCTCCTTCGTCACCCTCGACGACGCGTACTCCACCGGGTCCTCGATCATGCCGCAGAAGAAGAACCCGGACGTCGCGGAGCTCGCGCGCGGCAAGGCGGGGCGCCTCATCGGCGACCTCACGGGCCTCCTCGCGACCCTCAAAGGCCTGCCGCTCGCGTACAACCGCGATCTGCAGGAGGACAAGGAGCCCGTCTTCGACGCGGCCGACACCCTCGAGCTCCTGCTCCCCGCGGTCTCGGGCATGATCGCGACCCTCGCGTTCAACACCGAGCGCATGGCCGCCCTCGCCCCGCAGGGCTTCGCCCTCGCGACCGACATCGCCGAGTGGCTCGTCCGCCAGGGCGTGCCGTTCCGCGAGGCCCACGAGCTCTCCGGCGCCGCGGTGAAGCAGGCCGAATCGCGCGGCGTCGAGCTCTGGGACCTGGACGACGAGGAGTACGCGGCGATCAGCCCAGCGCTCACGCCCGAGGTCCGCTCCGTGCTGAGCACCGAGGGCTCGCTCGCGAGCCGCAGCGCGCAGGGCGGCACCGCTCCGGAGGCGGTCGCGCGCCAGCTCGCCGCGCTCCAGGAGCAGCTCGCCCAGGCCCGCGGGTTCGCGGGCTGACCCGGGCTCGCTCCTCGGCGGGGGGGGGGGGGGGGGGGGGGGGGGGCGCGGGGGGGGCGGGGGGGGGGGGGGGGCCCCCGCCCCCCCCCCGGCCCCCCCGGCGGGCCGCGGCGCCGCGGCGGGGGGGGGCCCCCCCCCCCGCGCCGGTGGGACGAGGCTGGGAGGACGCCCGCCCAGCAGGGCCGGAGGCCCGGTCAGTCGCCGAGGTGCGTCGGCGCGAACATCTTCAGGAGGGTCTCGACCACGACGACGTTCGGCCCGTCCGCGGCGAAGCCCTCCTCGAGCGCCTCCCGCACATCCTCGGGGGCCACGCGGCGCGCGGGCACCCCGAACGACTCGGCGAGCGCGACGAAGTCCGGGCGCGCGAGCTCGGTGGCAGTGGCCTTGCCGAACGCGCCGACCATGTACTCGCGGAGGATCCCGTACCCGCCATCGTCGACGATGAGCCACGTGACCGGCACATTGTGCTGCTTGGCGGTGGCCAGCTCGGAGATCGAGTACATGGCCGAGCCGTCGCCGGACACGGCGAGCACGCGCGCGGGCCGGCCCGTCGTGGCGAGCCCCACTGCCCCGCCGATCGCGGCCGGGAACCCGAACCCGAGACCGCCCGCGCCCTGGGCGGAGTGGAACTGCCCCTGCCGGGCATCCCAGCAGCTCCACGCCCAGTAGGCGGAGATGGTCATGTCCCAGAAGGTCTGCATGTCGTCCGGAACGGCCGCGCGGATGTCGGCCATGAAGCGCAGCTCCTTGTCCAGGTCCTGCGACTCGAGCCGGGCCCGCACCGCGGCAAGGGCCTCCGCGACCACGTCCTCGGGGGCCTTCCCGTGCCAGTCCGAGGCGTGCGCGGCCCCGGCCGCCGTCCCGCCGGCCCCGACGCCGGCCCCGAGCCCACCTGCGAGTGCCTCGGCGAGCGCCGCGTCGATGGCGGCGAGCGCCTGCCCGGCATCGGCCCGGATGCCCAGACCCGGGCGGTTGGACTCGAGGACCCGGGGCTCGGCGTCGATCTGGATGATCCGGCCGCGCGGCTCGAAGGTGAAGTAGTTGGACGTGACCTCGCCGAGCGAGGAACCGACCACCACGAGCACGTCCGCGTCCTCGAGGAGGTCGGTCATGTGCCGGTCCTCGATCCAGGACTGGAGCGAGAGTGGGTGCTCCCACGGGAACGCGCCGTTGCCGCCGGGAGTGCAGATGACGGGGGCGCGGAGCTGCTCGGCGATGGAGAGCAGTGCCTTCTCGGCGTGCCCGCGCCGGGTCCCGCCGCCGGCAATGATCGCCGGCCGCTTGGACTCGCGGAGCCACTTCACGGCCTCCCGCACGAGCTCGACGCGCGGCGGGTTGTCCGCAGCGACCGCGAGCGCGTCCTCAACCGGCGGCACCACGATCGGGTCCAGGAGCACGTTCTGTGGGATCTCGACCCAGACCGGCCCCTGCGGGGAGGAGATCGCGTCCGTCCAGGCGTCCTGGATCGCGCTCGGGATGCCGGAGGCGTGCTGGATGAGCCGCTGGCTCTTCGTGACGTTCGCGGCCGAGGCCTTCTGGTCGTCGAGCTGGTGCAGCATGCCCTTGCGCCGCGCGCCGAGGCCCTCGAGCGGGATCTGGCTCGCCACCACCACCATGGGCACGCCGGTCGCGTAGGCCTCCTGCAGCCCGGCGAGCGAGGTGAGCGCGCCCGGCCCCGTGGAGAGGAAGAGGACGCCGACCTCGCCCGTGGCGCGGGAGTACCCGTCCGCCGCGAACGCCGAGTTGTTCTCGACACGGCTCGAGACGAACTGGAGGTTGCCGCGGCCCATCGCGTCGAACAGCCCGAGCGCATGCTGCCCGGGGATGCCGAACACGGTCTTCGCCCCGAGCGCCTCGAGGGTCTCCACGACCAGGTCGCCGCCGTTGCGCGTGCCTGCCTCGCGCTGGGCGGGGCCGCCCTGCGCTTCGTGGGGGCGCACGACGCCGTCGCCCGCCCCGTGCGCGCCGGCTCCGGCCGCGCCGTGGTCGCCGTGGTCGCCGCCGTGCGCGGCCATGGTGTCCTGCTGTTCCGTGCTCATCGGGCATCCGCCTTCGGGAGTTCGCTCATGAGGGTGACAAGGTCGTAGGCTACGTGGCTCGCGGCGACGCCGGTCAGCTCGGCGTGGTCGTAGGCCGGGGCCACCTCGACCACGTCCGCGCCGACGAGGTTGAGCCCGCGCAGGCCGCGGATGATCTCGAGGAGCTCGCGGCTCGTGATCCCGCCGGCCTCGGGGGTCCCGGTGCCGGGCGCGTGGGCCGGGTCGAGGACGTCGATGTCCACGGAGACGTACAGCGGGCGGCTGCCGATCCGGTCCCGCAGCTTCGCGACGATCTCACGCACGCCCTGATGGTAGACGTCCGAGGACGTGACGATGCCGAAGCCGAAGCGGCGGTCGTCCTCGAGGTCCTTCTTGCCGTAGAGCGGGCCGCGGGTGCCTACGTGGGAGATCGCCTCGGTGTCGAGGATGCCCTCCTCGACCGCGCGGCGGAACGGCGTGCCGTGGGTGTACTCGGCGCCGAAGTAGGTGTCCCACGTGTCCAGGTGTGCATCGAAGTGCAGGAGCGCCACCGGCTCGCCGGCGCGCTCGGACGCGGCCCGCAGGAGCGGGAGGGCGATCGTGTGGTCGCCGCCGAGCGTGAGCAGGCGCGCACCGCCGGCCGTGAGGTCGAGCGCGTTCTGCTGGACGGCCTCGATGGCCTCGTGGATGTTGAACGGGTTCACGGCCATGTCCCCGGCATCCGCGACCTGCGCCTCCGCGAACGGCGAGACGTCCACGGCGGGGTTGTAGGGCCGCAGGAGGCGGCTCGCCTCGCGCACGTGGTTGGCGCCGAAGCGCGCGCCCGGGCGGTAGGAGACGCCCGAGTCGAACGGTACGCCGACCACCGCGACATCCGCCTTCTCCAGCTGGTCGAGGCGGGGAAGGCGGGCGAACGTCGCGGCGCCCGCGTACCGCGGGATGCGGGACGAATCGATGGGACCGAGGTTGCCGTTCTCCTCGATGCGCAGCTCGTGCAAAGGGCCCTCCAGGTTGTGGGGTTGACTGTGAGCCACACTACACCAAAAGTTGTCTGCTATGCACCTGTTGTTTACACGGCTCCGCGAGCGCAAACCGTGACCCTCCCGCCCGGGCCAGCCGGCCGGCGTCGTGCGCAAGGACACCGCAAAGACCGCGCTAAGGATCTGTAAAACTCCCTGCCCCGGCCCCTTCCCCAGGCCTACGCTCCAGCTGTCACCTCCCACCGACAGCAGGAACCATGAGCACTCTGATGCGGCCACCGGCCGAACCGCACCCCCGCCGCCGCCACGAACTCACCTCCACCGCCCTGCGCGCGTGGCTGCTCGAGGGAATGCCCGGCGCGCCGAGGAAGCGCCTCCCGCCCATCGAGGCGGAGAAGGCACACGCCCCCGCCGCCTGGTGGCGCGTCATGTGCCTCACGGGCGTGGACTACTTCTCCACCCTCGGCTACCAGCCCGCCATCGCGGCGCTCGCCGCCGGCGTCCTCTCCCCGCTCGCCACCCTCGTTCTCATCGCCGTGACCCTGTGCGGCGCGCTCCCCGTGTACCGCCGCGTGGCCCGGGAGAGCCCCCGCGGCGAGGGGTCCATCGCGATGCTCGAGAAGCTCATGGGGCGCTGGACGGGCAAGCTCGCCGTGCTCGCCCTGCTCGGGTTCGCCGCGACGGACTTCATGATCACCATGACCCTCTCCGCCGCGGACGCGAGCGCGCACGTGGTCGAGAACCCCTTCGCGCCCCCCGCGCTCCACGGCCAGGAGGTCGCGATCACGCTCGGGTTCCTCGGCGCGCTCGCCGTGGTGTTCCTGCGCGGGTTCCGGGAGGCGATCAGCGTGGCCGTGGTGCTCGTCGTCGTCTTCCTGGGGCTCAACGCAGTAGTGATCGTGGCCGGTCTCGCGCGGATCGCCGCGCACGGCGCGCTCGTCGCCGACTGGTGGACCGCCCTGACCACGCAGCACGGGAACCCGTGGCTCATGCTCGCCGTGGCGCTCATCGTCTTCCCGAAGCTCGCGCTCGGGCTCTCCGGGTTCGAGACCGGCGTGGCCGTCATGCCGCAGGTCAAGGGCGGCCCCGAGGACACCGAGGAGAACCCCGCCGGCCGGATCCGCGGCGCCCGGCGCATGCTCACCACGGCGGCCCTCATCATGTCCGGGTTCCTCATCTCCTCGAGCTTCGTCACCACCCTGCTCATCCCCGCCGCGGAGTTCGCCCCCGGCGGCGCCGCGAACGGGCGTGCGCTCGCGTACCTCGCGCACGGCTTCTTCGGCGACGGGTTCGGCACGCTCTACGACCTCTCCACGATCGCGATCCTCTGGTTCGCCGGCGCCTCCGCGATGGCCGGGCTCATCAACCTCGTGCCGCGCTACCTGCCGCGCTATGGGATGGCGCCGGCCTGGACGCGGGCCGTGCGCCCGCTCGTGCTCGTCTTCGCGGCGATCGCGTTCGCCGTCACGGTGGTCTTCGACGCCGACGTCGACGCCCAGGGCGGCGCCTACGCCACCGGCGTCCTCGTGCTCATGACCTCGGCGGCGCTCGCCGTGACGCTCTCGGCCCGGGCCGCCGGCGAGCGGATGCGCACCGTCGCGTTCGGGGCCATCACGGCGGTGTTCGTGTACACGACCGTGGCCAATGTGGTGGAGCGCCCGGACGGCATCCGGATCGCGGCGCTGTTCATCCTCGGGGTCCTCGTGGTGTCCTTCGCCTCGCGCGTGCGGCGTTCGTTCGAGCTGCGGGCCACGCACGTGCGCCTCGACGCCCGCGCGCTCGAGTTCATCGCCGGGATCGAGGAGGGGCCGCTGCGGCTCATCGCCCACGAGCCGAAGCGGCTCGACGCCGAGCGGTACCGGACCAAGCTCGAGCACGCGCGCGCGGCGAGCCACCTCCCAGCGGACGCGGAGGTCCTCTTCGTGGAGGTCGTGGTGGACGACTCCTCCGAGTTCGAGCAGGAACTCGAGGTGCACGGCGTGCGCCGGCACGGGTACCGGGTGCTCGAGGTCCACTCGAGCAACGTGCCCAACACGCTCGCGGCCGTGCTCCTGCACCTGCGCAACGTCACGGGCCTCATGCCCCACATCTACTTCCGGTGGACCGAGGGCAACCCCGTGACCAACCTGACCCGGTTCCTCGTCTTCGGCGAGGGCGAGATCGCCCCCGTGACCCGCGAGGTGCTGCGGGAGGCCGAGCCGGACGTCACCCAGCGCCCCTGGGTCCATGTCGGCTGACGTCTCGGGTACACCTCAGACGTCGCCGCTTCGAAGCACGACGGCGAGAGGCGGCCTGCGCGGGCGAGGCGGGGCGCGCCGTCGTCCGCACCGGGGCGACGAACAGCGGAGGCACCGTACCCGAAACGCCCCAGGGCCCGATCACCTGTACCCGAAACGCCCCAGCGCCCGATCACGTGTACCCGAAACGCCCCAGGGCGGCTTTATGTGTACCCGGAACGGTCAACGGGAGGCCGCGGGCACGAGGATCCAGAGCACGGTGGCGGGCTCGTCGGAGGGGTTGGCCCACGAGTGCGGCTCGCGGCCGGGGAACGTGATGGTGTCCCCCGCGTGGAGGGTGTAGCGCTCGTTGGTCATGATGAGCGTGAGCTGCCCGCGCACCACGTGCAGGACGTCGACGTCGCAGTCCACGGCGTAGAGCTCGGACTCGCCCGTGCCGCGCGGCTCGATGTCCGCGCGGAGCACCTGGACGCGCCGCTCCGAGCGGGCCGTGAGGAGCCGCTCCACGATCCCCTCGCCGCCGAGCGAGATCCGCGGCGCCTCCGCGGCCCGCGTGAGGTGGGTCTCGGGGACGGCGAACAGGTCCCCGATCGAGACGGAGAGGACCTGGCACAGGGTCACGAGCGAGGCCACGGACGGCGATGTCAGGTCCCGCTCCACCCGCGAGAGGAAGCCCTTTGTGAGACCCGTCGCATCCGCGACCTGCTCGATCGTCATGCGCTGCGCCTGGCGTGCTGCGCGGATGCGCGAGCCGATCGCCACCGGGGCGTTGCTCGGCTCGACGGGCAGGGCTTTCATGGGCTCACTCTCTGCGCGGCGCGCGGGCTCGGTCCGCTCCGGGTCCGCTCCGCTGTAAGTCGGGTCACACCAGTGTAGGGCAACGGCTGTTTTCCCCGACGCACCCCACACGCCTGCGACGCCGAAACGGCAGCGCCGGGCGAGGCTCGCCGTCGTGCGCGGCGCAGCAGGCAGTTCCGGCCCGCCTAACTCTCGGACGCCGGTTCCCCGGCCGAAATCGCGGCGCGAAAAGGTCTACAGTGGCGCCAGGCAATGGGCCCGCAGACCAGCCGATCGCCCAGGAGCAGCAGTGCAGAACCCCACGTCCCCGCCGCCCGGACGCCCCTCCGAACCCGCGCCCGCGCACGGTGCGGCGGCCAGCCGCCCGGAGCCCACCCCTGCGGACATCCGCCGCTGGCGCCAGTACCTCGCCGACGAGCGGGCCGAGGCCGCGATCTACCGGGCACTCGCGGCACGCCGCGAGGGCGAGGAACGCGAGATCCTCCTCGGCCTCGCGGACGCCGAGCTCCGCCATCAGGCGCACTGGACCGCGCTCCTCGGCGATGCGGCGGCGAAGAAGGTCCCGGCCTCGCTGCGCAGCCAGTTCCTCGGCTTCCTCGCCCGCCACTTCGGGAGCGTGTTCGTGCTCGCGATGGCGCAGCGCGCGGAGAGCCGCTCCCCCTACGCGACAGACCCGTCCGCGACCCCTGCCATGGCCGCCGACGAGCGCATCCACGAGGAAGTGGTCCGCGGCCTCGCGGTCCGGGGGCGCCTGCGCCTCTCCGGGTCCTTCCGCGCGGCCGTGTTCGGGGCCAACGACGGCCTCGTGAGCAACCTGTCCCTCGTGGCGGGCATGGCCGCCTCCGGCGTGTCGAGCCAGATCGTGCTCCTGTCCGGGATCGCGGGCCTGCTCGCCGGCGCCCTCTCGATGGCGGCCGGCGAGTTCATCTCGGTGCGCTCCCAGCGCGAGCTGCTCTCGGCGTCGAGGCCCACGCAGGTCACGCTGTCCGCGGCACCGGACCTGGACCTCACGCAGAACGAGCTCGTCCTCGTGTACAAGGCGCGCGGCATGAGCCAGGAGGCCGCCGCGCACCGCGCCGCCGAGCGCCTCGGCCACTTCGCGTGCGACTGCGACCCGAGCCTGTCCCTCCACCCCGAGAAGGAGGACGACGGCGACGAGCACGAGGCGGTCGGCTCCGCCTGGGGTGCCGCTCTCGCGAGCTTCGGCTTCTTCGCCTCTGGCGCGATCGTGCCCGTGATCCCGTTCCTCTTCGGCATGGTGGGCGTGGGCGCGCTCGTGCTCGCGGCCGGCCTGGTGGGCCTCGCGCTCCTCGCGACGGGCGCCGTCGTGGGCCTGCTCGCGGGGGCTTCGCCGCTCTCCCGGGCGGTGCGGCAGCTGGCGATCGGCTTCGGCGCGGCCGCGGTCACGTACGGGCTCGGGTGGGTGTTCGGCGTCTCGGTCGCCTGATCCGGCGCGGTGCCCGCGCCGTGGCACCGCACTGGCTTGCGGGGTCACTTCCCTGCGACCCGGGGTCACCTCCCTGCGACCCGGGGTCACCTCCCCTAACCTCGTTGCGGGGTCCCGTCCCTCCGGTTGAGAGGTCATCTCCCTGCACCTGGATCAGCGAAGGACCGAGAGGCTCCGTCGCTGTGAGGCTGGGTGGGGCGACCGGCACCGTCGCGCTGTGTCATCGTGACGGCGACGGCGGTACCCGATAGCCCGTCCTTATCCTCCTGGACGAACGAACGGTCTCGCGAACCCTTGAATTCCCGAGCACGGAGCGCCACCCTCCCTACATCCAGCACGGTGGCACGTTCCGTGCGCAATCAGGAGGTCGTGATAGAGATGACTGGTGCCATGCGATGGGCCGCAGCAGCGCTGGCCGTTGCTGCGGCGTCGGCAGTAGGCGTCGCGCCCGCGAACGCGGAAACTCCAGCGGAATTCACCATCACGGAAGAAATCGATTTTGAGAGTGGAGGGCCGCAGTCGTTCACGGCGACGGGACCGCTATGCGCATCCGGCACCTTCGTGGACGAGCCTCAGACGTTCGCGGCATACAAGGGTCGCTCCGGTCATCTCGTCATCCTGATCGACACGGTCTACACGTGCGACGACGGAAGCGGGTCCTTCAACGCGCTCAAGCAGATCCTGATTACCTTCACAGGCGAGGACTCCTCCACGAACTCCGGCCCGATCATCCTCAGGGGCGGAACGGGCGACTACGTCGGTCTGGTCGGCCACGGTCGGGATCTCGGCGAGGCCTCGGGGACGCACGGGACCGGCACCATCACTGGCTACGTGGTCCGGTAGCCTCCCAGCACGACTGAGCCGAGCCGCACCGAAGGACATGACCCCGCTTCAGTGGGGACATAACTCCGCAAATAGAGGGTGGTTGCGGGGTCACCTCCCCGCGACCCGGGGTCACCTCCCTGCGACCCGGGGTCAGCCGAGGACCTCCACGGCCTCCTCGACCGTGTCCACGAGGTGCACCCAGCCCTCCATCCCGCGCCCCGAGGCCAGGCGCGAGAGCAGCGGCCACGCCGGCAGCTCCTCGGTCCAGTGCCCCACGCCCACGAGCACCATGGGCGTGACCGCCTCGGGCGCCGCGTAGTAGTTCTCGCACGCGTCCTGGAAGACCTCCTGCACGGTTCCCGCCGCTCCCGGCAGGAACACGACGCCCCCCGTGCACTTCTCGAGCAGCACCGCCTCCCGGACGGAGTTGGCGAAGTACTTGGCGATATGGCTCGCGAAGAGGTTCGGCGGCTCGTGCCCATAGAACCACGTGGGGATCCCCAGGCTGGGCGTCGCCTCCGGGTGCTCGGCGAGCACGGTGAGCGCCGCCCGCGCCCACGCGCTCACGGACGGGCGGTAGGAGGGCACGACGGCGAGCCTCGCCAGTGCCTCATCGAGCGCCTCGATCGGGGCTGCTGAGAGGCAGGCCCCCAGGTTCGCGGCCTCCATCGCGCCCGGCCCGCCGCCCGTGGCGACCACGTGCCCGGCCGCAGCGAGATCGCGGCCGAGGCGCGCGGCGTCGTCGTACGTGCTGCTCCCGCGCGCCGCGGCGTGCCCGCCCATGACGCCGACCACGCGCCGGCCCGCGGCAAGGGTCGCGAGGGCGTCGTGGAGGGCGTCGCCGATGTGGTGGTCGTGGAGGGCGGCCGCGATGGCGGACTCGACGCCGCGCCGGCCCTGGCGCTGGGTCCACGCGTAGATGCGGGCATCCGGGGTGTCCTCGTAGGGGGTCGTCTCGACGCCCGCGTAGAGCTCGGGACCGGTGTAGAGCGTGGGCTGGTAGGCGTTGAACGGCACGTCCGGGAGCACCGGGAAGACGAGCGCCCCGCGCGCCCGCAGGGACTGCTCCATCCCGGGCTGGAGCTGGCAGCCGAGGAACATGGAGCCGGACGGGTCCAGAGCCTTGAGCTCGGCGGAGCGCTCGGTGAAGTCCACGGACTGCAGGTGCCAGCCGCTCATCGAGGACGCCCCGCCGGCCACGAGCTCATCGAAGCGTTCGAGCGAGTCGACCTCGAGGATGCGCGGCGTGGGGTTCAGGGCGGCGTCCATGCGCCCAGACTAGCCGCCGGCCGGCGGGCCGGTCAGCCGCTGCGCTGCACGCTCTGGGAGCTCCACTGCCGGCCGCAGCCGGCCAGGCACTGGAAGTCGGCGGTCATGCCGTACTCGTCGGCCATCATGACGCAGCCCCCGATCACCCAGCCCTCTGCCCTCAGCGTCTCGGCGTCCTCCGACGACGCGGGCATCCCGTAGGCGATCGGCCTGGATTCCGCACCGCAGTACGGGCACGGTCTCGGTGCTGGAGCCTTCTTCATGGTCTGTCCCCCTTCTCACGGCGCGTCCGTGCCGCACCACCTTTGTACCCGAGGGGTCAGACAGTCTTGGCGCCCGGGGGTGACGACGCCGACGTCGTACCCGGAACGGCCCAGGGCGCCCGTGACGTGTACCCGAAAGAGCCCCGAGCGGTCGGGATCTGTACCCGAAACAAAGGGGCGCCGCCCGTCAGGAGACGAACGCGGACGTCCGGGAGACGCCGTCGTACCCCCCTGCCGGCGCGCGGAGGCCGTAGAGCGCGCCGACCGTGGGCGCCACGTCCAGCGTGCGCGCCGGCTCCGAGGAGACCGTCCCCCGGGCCACGCGGGGGCTGCCGCCGGCCACGAAGAACGGGATGGGCTCCGTGGCCGGGTGCCCGTGGTTGCCCGGGATCGGGTTGGAGGCGACGTACGGGTCAGCGAAGCGCCAGCCCGCGCGGCAGAACGCCACGAGGTCGCCGGCCTCCGCGCCGAGGCGCAGCTCGCCCGGCGACCGCACCGAGAGGACGCCGGGGTGGGCCTCGACGAGCGCACGCACCGCGGCCAGCCCCTCAGCCCGCTGCGCCTCCGGCCCGGTCCAGTAGAGCAGGTCCGCACCGCCGTTCTGCGCGATCGTCACCGACTGCTGGAGGTCCGGCCGGGCAGAGAGCGCGAGGGAGACCGAGACCACGTTGGTGGGGACGGACCAGTCCATCGAGTGGTCCGCGAGCACCACGATCACGCTCGTCTCCCACTTGCCCGTCTCCCGGAGCCGGTCCACGAGCCGGCCCATCTGGAGGTCCGTGTCCGCGAGCGCGGTCTCGCGGGCCGCGCGCAGCGTGGTGCCCGTGAGGTCCGTGTGGCCCACGCGGTCCACGTCGCCCAGGTTGGTGAACACGAGGTCCGGGTCGGGACCGTCCACCATGGCCAGGAGCGCGTCCATCGTCGCGGCGTCCGGCGCGTGGTTCGTGCCGGGGATGAGCGGGTACGGCTCCCAGCGGTACGTGGCGCGCTCGCCGAAGACCCCGAACAGGTACTCCTTGCTCAGGACCGAGCCCGTGGTCAGGCCGCGCTCGCGCAGGCGCTCGAGGAGCGTGGGGAACCGCAGGTCTGCCGGGCGGTCGAGGTCCCGGACGACGCCTTCGGCGCGGTCGAACACGGAGTTCGCCGGCACCCCGGAGCGGTCCGGGCGAACGCCGGTCATCATCATGACGTGGTTGGGGATGGTCTCCATGACCGGCAGCGAGCGGGCCGCGGGGAAGTGCGCCCCGTCGGCGCGGAGCGCTGCGAGGCGCGGCGTGAGCCCGGCGGTGATCTCGTCCGGGCGGCAGCCGTCGACGACGACCACATAGGTCCGCGTCCGGCTCCCCACTGCGGGGGCAGCCCACGCCGTTCCCGCCGAGGCGGAGAGCACGATCCCTGCGCCTCCCGCGGCGGCGAGCCTCAGGAAGTCCCGGCGGCCGGTCGTCCAGGCCGCGCTGCCCGCCGGGCTCAAAGGACGCCCCCGTCCGCCCGCTGCACACGGTTCGTCCCGGCGGCGACCTTCCACGACGTCGAGAGCCCAGCACCCGAGCCAGCGTCGGTGCGCTCGGCGAGGACGTACCAGTCCATCCGCACCCCGGCCGGGGTCACGTCCAGGACCGAGAACCCGTGCGAGTCGAAGTCGAGGTACTTCACGTGGGGGTTGTTCGCGCGCATGGCCGCCTCGACCGAGAGGGAGCCGGTGCGCGGCGGGACGCCGAGGATGTCATCGAGGTTGTCGCTAGTGACCGACGTGCACACGAGCTCCGCCGCTACCGAGTCGCCGGTCGTGGGGTACGTGAGCGGGTCCGCGGGAAGGTCGCAGGCCCAGCCGGAGTGGATGTCGCCGGTGAGGAACACGGTGTCCTTGACCCCGTTGTCCCGCAGGTGGCGGATGATCCGGTGCTGGTCCGCCTGGTACCCGTCCCACTGGTCCACGTTGTAGGGCACGCCGTCGATCGTCGTGCCGCCCATGAGCGTCTGGACGGCGCCGAGCTCGGCCGTGCTCAGGGTCGAGGGGACGCGGATCGGGGTGATCATGACGGGGTTGCCCACGAGCTTCCACTGCGGGCCCGAGGCCGTGAGCGAGCCGAGGAGCCAGTCCATCTGCGCGGTCCCGGTGATGGTGCGCTGCGGGCTGTCCACCGCCGGGTCGACGAGGGACGAGGCCTGCTGGCTGCGGTAGGAGCGCAGGTCCAGCATGGACAGGCTCGCGAGGGACCCGAAGTCGAAGCGGCGGTACAGCGCGCCGCCGGGCTCGTAGCGCACCGGCATCCACTCGGCGTAGGCCTGGTTGGCGGCGGCACGGCGCTCGGCCCAGATGCCTTCGGCTCCTTCGGTGTGGTTCTCGGCCCCGCCGCTCCAGGCATCGTTGGCCGCCTCGTGGTCGTCCCACGTGACGATGAAGGGGACGGAGGCGTGCAGCGCCTGCAGGTCGGCGTCGCGCTTGTACTGCGCGTGGCGAAGGCGGTAGTGGGCCAGCGTGGTCATCTCCACCGCGGGCTCGTGCGGGCGCACGACGACGTCGCGCGCCTGGTACTCGCCCGGCGCGTACTCGTAGAGGTAGTCGCCCAGGTGCAGGACGGCGTCGAGGTCGCCCCGCTGCACGAGGTGGCGGTAGGCGGAGAAGTGGCCGGCCTGGTAGTTCGCGCAGGAGACCACGCCGAAGCGGAGGCGGTCGACGGCGGCTCCCGCCGCGGGTGCCGTGCGCGTGCGGCCTGCGGGCGAGACGCTGCGGCCGTAGGTGAACCGGTACCAGTACCAGGTGCCCGGGGCGAGGCCGGTGGCGACCGCCTTGACCGTGTGGTCGCGCGAGGCCCCGGTCACGAACGAGCCCTTGGCGGCGATCCGTCGGAAGTCGGGGTCCGGCGAGACCTCCCAGCGGACCGTGGCCTCGGGGCCGAGCCCGGAGGCGGGAAGCGCCTCGGGGGTGGGCGTGAGGCGCGTCCAGAGCAGGACGCTCTCGGGCAGCGGGTCACCGGACGCGACCCCGTGGGCGAACACGGGGCTTGAGGCGTGGGCTGCGGCGGCGCCGAGCGCCGGGAGGCCCGCGGCAGCTGCGGCGGCGCCGGCGGTCAGGAGGATCTGGCGGCGGGTCAGGGAGGTCACGGACATCGAGTATCCCGGCCGGATCCGGGCCGACCGCCCGGTTTTGCCGATCGTTCATCTACCCGTCGGTAACAATTCGACTGGACAAACCCCTGCCCCGTATCGGGTACAGATCAACGGGCCATCCACCCGTTTCGGGTACAGATCCTCGGGCCATCCACCCGTTTCGGGTACAGATCCTCGGGCCATCCACCCGTTTCGGGTACAGATAGGTCCCCACCAGAGCGTTCCGGGTACGGCCGGCCCGCGGGCCGGCCGTACGGACACTTCTTGGGGCTAGAGTCCGGTCCATGATCGTTTGGCTCAACGGCACCCATGGAGCGGGGAAGACGACGACGAGCGCGCTCGTGGCGGAATTGCTGCCCGACGCGCGCGTCCTCGACGCGGAGAAGGTCGGTGAGGTCCTCATGGACATCAAGCCCGGGCTTCCTGCAACGGACAACTTCCAGCACTGGGAGCCGTGGCGACCGCTCGTTGTCGAAACCGCTCGCCGAGTGCTCGAGTACACGGGAGGCGCACTCGTGATGCCGATGACTGTCTTGGTCGAGAGCTACTGGCGGGAGATCAGCGATGGCCTGGCCGGGCACGGCATACCGATCCAGCATTTCGTGCTCCACGCCGACCAGGCCACACTCCGCGACCGCATACAGAACGACAGAGTCCTGGGCCCCTCATCCTTCCGCTTCGCGCACCTGGAGCCGTACGCCGAGGCGGCTCGGACCTGGCTGCACGAAGAAGCACAGGTCATCGACACCACACACATCACAGCGGACCAAGCCGCGCAGCAGATTGCGGCTTCAGTGCTCGGGAGCTGAGGATCCGTCGCCGGGCCCGGGTTCTCCCATGGCGATGACACGGGGCTCCCGCCGGCGGCCGGACCGCCACTCAGAGATCACGGAACCCCGCCATTCAGCACTGCGATCCACACGCACGACATTGGCATCGCCCTGCCCGCTCCAAGCACGACGACGAATGGCGCCGTCCGCGGGAAAGGCCCGGCTCGCCGTCGTGCGCCCCGGAGACGGAGGCCAGCCGACGGGCGCCAGAGCCCTCCCCACGGGCGCGTACCCGAAACACCCCTGAGGCGCGACGATGTGTACCCGAAACGCAGCTGGTGGCGATGATGTGTACCCGAAACGGTCAGGCGCGGGCCGGGACCTCGACGCGCACCGGGGCGCCGGCCTCGAGGGACTCCTGGGCGGCGTCGGCAACGCGGGAGGCGGCCACGGCGTCCTCCGGGGTGCACGGGTTCTCCCGCTCCCCGAGCACGAGCTCGACGAACGCCGCGAGCTCTGCCCGGTAGGCGGCGTCGAACCGCTCGGCGAAGGTCTTGTGCGTCTCGCCCGCGGGGAAGGCCACCCCGGCCTCGGCCGAGCGCAGCGCCGTCCTGTCGTCCAGCCCCACCATGACGGAGGACTTCGAGCCCTGGACCTCGAGGCGCACATCATGCCCGGCCCCGTTGTACCGGGTCGCGGAGACGGTGCCGACCGTGCCGTCGTCGAAGGTCACGACGGCGAGCGCCGTGTCCACGTCGCCGGCCTCGCCGATGGCCGGGTCGCCGTTGTTGGAGCCGCGCGCGTAGACCTCCACGATCTCGCGGCCCGTGAGCCAGCGCAGGATGTCGAAGTCGTGCACGGAGCAGTCGCGGAAGAGCCCCCCGGAGGTCGCGATGAACTCGACCGACGGCGGGAACATGTCCCCGGTCATGGCGCGCAGCGAGTGGATCCAGCCGATCTCCCCGGCGTCGAAGCGGCGCTTGGCCTCGAGGTACCCGGCGTCGAAGCGGCGCTGGTGGCCGATCTGCACGGTCCCGCCCTGCGCGGCGATGTACTCGAGGACCGGCAGCGAGTCCGCCACGGATCCGGCCACGGGCTTCTCGCAGAACACCGGCACCCCTGCGTCGACCCCCGCGCGGATGAGATCGGGGTGCGTCTGCGTCCCGGTCGCGATCACGAGGGCGTCCACGCCGGAGCCCAGCAGCGCCTCGACCCCGCCGGGGACGAACTCGGCCCCCACCTCGGCCGCTACGGCGCGCGCGTGCTCCTCGGCGACGTCGGTGAGACGGAGCTCCAACGCGATCCCCCTCCCGGCGAACTGCGGCGCGATCGCCGCGATGTTCCGGGCGTGCATGACGCCGATGCGGCCGACGCCGACGAGCCCCAGGGTGACAGTCTTCATGCGGCACTCCTTCGTGTATGGGAACGTTCCAATATGTCCCTTAGAGTATCCGTGAGGCCGCGAACGCGGTCAAGCTTCGTCCTGACAAGAAAGGCGCCGATGCCCAAGGACCCCGCCAAGCCCGCGACGATCCTCGACGTCGCGGCCCGCGCCGGCGTCTCCAAGTCCGCCGCCTCCCTTGCCCTCCGCGGCACCGGCTACGTGAGCGCGGCCAAGCGGGAGGCGGTGCTCGCCGCGGCGGCGGAGCTCGGCTACCGGCCCAACGCCGCCGCGCGCGCGATGGGATCGGCGCGCTCGGGCACGGTCGGGGTCATCCTCGACGACCTGCGCAACCCCTGGTTCGTCCCCGCGGTCGAGGGCCTCTCCGAGGGACTCCACGAGGCCGGCCTCCGCCCGCTCCTCGGGGACTGGCGCCTCGAGGGCGCGGCCCTCGCCGAGCGCTTCCTCGAGCTGCGCGTGGAGGCGCTCGTGCTCGTCGGGACGCTCGACGGCGCCGAGTCGGCCCTGCCTGCCCTCCCGCCGGTGCCGGTGGTCCAGGTGGGCGCGGCGCAGGCCCAGGTCCCCGGCGCGGCGGCGGTGACGAATGACGACGGCGAGGGCGCCCGGCGCGTGGTCCGTCACCTCGCGGCGCTGGGGCACCGCCGGATCGCCCACCTCGCGGCGCGGGGCACCGCCGTGGGCGAGGCGCGCCTGGCGGGGTTCGCCGACGAGTGCGCGCGCCTCGGCGTCGCCTCCGTGACGGTCGAGGCGGGGCTGACCGAGGAGGCCGGGCGCCGGGCAGCGCTCGCGCTCCTGGGGTCCGGCGCTCGGGAGGACACCCCCCGAGGGGACGCTGACCGGCCCACCGCCGTGTTCGCGGTCAACGACATGGCCGCACTCGGTGCCCTCTCAGCTGCCGAGGAGCTGGGACTGCGCATCCCCGCAGACCTCTCGCTCGCCGGCTACGACGACACGCCCGCCGCACGCCTGCGCGCGGTGGGCCTCACGAGCGTGGACAACGCGAGCCGCGAGGCCGGCCGCGTGGCGGCCCGGATGCTCGCGGACCGGATCGCGCGCCCCGGGCTGGCCCCGGAGACGGTGCTCCTCGAGCCCGAGCTCAAGGCCCGCTCGAGCACGGCCGCGCCTGGCACCCCCTGACGGAGCGGCCCGGTCAGTTCGCTGCGCCCTCGGCCGCCTCCGGGCCGGAGCCGAGCAGGTAGATCTGGCACTCGGCGAACTCGAGGATCCGCCGCTCACCCGCGGGCGAGACCGCCCAGAACAGCTCCATCCCGGGCATCGTCTCGGCGACCGTGCCCGAGAAGTGCACCGCCCTGCCGGCCCGCGCCTCCACCGTGGCCCCCACCTCGAGCTCGCGGCACGAGTGCACCCTTGTTCCTGTCATGCCCACGCCGTCTTCCCTTCGTCCGGTGGTCGTGAGCAAGACCTACCCGGGCCCTGCCGGGTTCTACCGGGGAGCCGGGTGAACATGCGGCGAACTGAGGAGGCCTCACCGGTATTCGGGGTTGGGATGGTCCGGGTTGGACAGGTCCCAGTTGGCCACCACGTTCCCGTGGGCGGGGAGGCCTCCGGCGTCCTTGATGCGCCGCGCGGTGTGCAGCATGTTCCATGCCGCGAAGACCGTGTTCCGGGTGGTCCAGTGGTTCTGGGCGCCGCGGTTGTCGTCCAGATAGGACGGTCCCGGCCCGGCCTCGCCGTTCCAGTAGGAGTCCGCCTGGGGCGGGACCGTGAAGCCGATGTGGGAGAGCGCGTAGAGGAGCTGGGCGGCGCAGTGCTTGCCGCCGTCCTCGTTGCCGGTGACGATCACGCCTCCGACCTTGCCGTAGTACGCCCACTGGCCCTTGCGGTTCACCTCTCCCGACCAGCCGTAGAGCCGCTCGACCATCTTGCGGGTCATGGAGGACTGGTCGCCGAGCCAGACCGGGGTGGCAAGGACCACGATGTCCGCCGGCTCCACGAGCGAGTGGTAGAGGTCCGGGAAGGCGTCCGCCTCCCAGCCGTGCTCGCGCATGTCCGGGTACACGCCGGGCGGGATGTCGTGGTCCACCGTGCGGATCTCATCCACGCGGGCGCCCACCCCCTCGAGCACGAGACGGCTCACGGCGATCAGCCCGTCGGTGTGGCTCTGCTCCGGGCTCGGCTTGAGCGTGCCGTTGATGTAGAGGGCGCGCAGGTCCGTGAAGTCCGTTGCGCTCGCCTGGATCTCCGCATCGATGAAGGCCTGGACCGATTCCGGCAGCATGCCGGCTCCTTCCGCTGGGGGCTCTCTGCCGAGGATCGTAGGCACGCCCGGTGCCCACGCGGGAGGGGCGGAGCAGGATCCCGCCCCTCCCGGCCGTGAAGACCGATACAGCTCGCCGGTCCAACCTGGGCACTGTCCCGCCCGCGGGCCGCCGGGTTGTGTCGGCCTCGACGCTCTACCCCCCGAACGCGGCGCCGAAGGCCTCGAGCGCGTCATCGGGATCAGCGGCGGCGTAGGCCTCCATCCCGACCGTCCCCGTGTAGCCGGCCTCGGCGAGCGCTCGGTGCACGGCCGGGTAGCTGATCTCCCCCGTGCCCGGCTCGCACCGCCCTGGGACGTCCGCGACCTGCACCTCGCCGGTCCACGGCAGCGCCTCCCGCACGAGCTCGACGAGGTTCCCCTCCCCGATCTGCGCGTGGTAGAGGTCCAGCATGAGCCGCACGTTGGGGTGGTCCACCGCGCGCACGAGCGCGAGCGTGTCCTTGGCCCGCGCGAGCGGGATGCCCGGGTGGTCCACGATCGTGTTGAGGTTCTCGAGGCAGAACGTGAGCCCGTGCCGGGCACCGAGCGCGCCGAGCCGCTCGAGCGTGCGCGCGGCCGTGAGCCACATGGTGCCGTCCGCACGCCAGTGCGGGCGCGCGGCCTGTCCGTCCACGAGCTCGGCCGGGTGCACCACCAGGCGCTCGACGCCGAGCTCGAGGGCCGTCGGGATGAGGGCTTCCGCGGTGCTCACCACGAGGTCCGCCGTGTCAGGCTCGACGAGCGAGCCCGCCGAGTAGCCGGTCATCGACGAGAAGCGGGCGCCGGTCGCGACGAGCTCGGCGATGTCCTTGGGACGCGAGTCCCAGACCTCCACGTCGAACCCGGCCTCGTGGATGCGGCGCACCCGCTCGGAGAACGGCAGGCCCGTGAAGACCATCTCCGCGCAGACGGCGAGCCTCATCGCGCGACCGCCGCGGCGCCGTCGTGCGCCTCCCCAGCACCGGACACAACCGAGCCGGCCACGGAAGCAGGGAGCCCGGTCTGCACAGACTCGATGCAGGCCCGCGCCATCGCGAGGGCGCGGCGCGCGTCGGCGAGGCCCGGAGTGAGCGGGACCCCGTGGTCCGGAGCGGGGGCGCCGTCGCGGCGGGCGGCGGCGTGCGCGGCGAAGTCGGCGAGCTCGTCGCGGTACGCGTCGGCGAAGAGCTCGATGTTCAGCCGCGGCGTCCGCGCCGAGAGCCCCTCGGGGCCGTAGGTGCGGGCGGCTGTCTCCGTGGGGCGGCCGGCCTGGACCATGCCGCGCGAGCCGAAGGTCTCCCCGCGCACGTCGTAGCCGTAGAGGGCGGAGAAGCTGGCCTCGGCGACGGCCATGGCGCCGTTGCTGTACCGGATGGTGGCGACGGCCGTGTCGATGAAGCCCGCGTCCCTGAGGTCTGGCTCGACGAGCGCGTCCGCGAGGACGTGCACGCTCACCGGCTCGGCGCCGGGGTTCATCCAGTTCAGCGCGTCGAAGTCGTGGATGAGGGTCTCGAGGAACATGGTCCACTGCGGCACGCGGGCGGCGTGCGGGATGGACCCCGTGCCGGGATCGCGCGTGAGGGACCGCAGGAGCTGCGGGGTCCCGACGGCGCCCGCGGCGAGGTCGCGCCGGGCGGCGAGGAAGTCCGCGGCGTAGCGGCGGTTGAAGCCGATCTGCCAGTGGACGCCCGCCTCGGCGACGGCGGCCTCGACCTCGGAGAGCTCCTCGAGGGTCGTGGCGCCCGGCTTCTCGCAGAAGACGTGCTTGCCGGCCCGCGCGGCGGCGGCGGAGAGCGCGGCGTGGAAGCGGATCGGCCCGGCGATGACGACGGCGTCGATCGCCGGGTCCGCGAAGAGGTCGGCGGGGTCTGCGGTCACCTGCGGGACGCCGAGCTCCGCGGCGAGTGAGACGGCCGGCTCGAGGGCGGGGTCCGCGATGGCCGCGAGGACCGCGCCGGGGATGGTCGAGGCGAGGCTCCTGGCGTGGAAGGCGCCCATCCAGCCGGCGCCGATGAGGCCGACGCGGACGGGCTCGGGACGGGCCGGGTCGACGGGGAGGTAGCTCATGGTGGTCTCTTTCGGGAGGGTCCCCGAGGGGGACTAGATCGATCCAGAAGGCTGGTCCCGCCAGTGTGGCACGGGCTGCGCGCGCTGTCTAGATCGTTCTAGTAGAGTGGCCGTGAACGTATCCCCGGACAAGGAGGACCCGTGGCCAAGCGCCCCACGATGGCGGATGTCGCCGCAGAGGCGGGCGTGTCACGGGCCCTCGTCTCGATCGTGTTCCGCAATGCCGCGGGAGCGAGCGAGGCCACCCGGGAGCGCGTCTTCGCAGCTGCCGGCCGCCTCGGCTACCGGCCGGACGCCCGGGCGCGGCTCCTGCGCAGCTCCCGCAGCGGCCTGCTCGGGGTGGTCTTCGCCCTCGACGGCGCGTTCCACGCCGAGCTCGTCGAGGCGGTCTACCCGGCGGCGGCTGCCGCGGGCTTCGACCTCGCCCTCTCGGCGCGCGGGCCCCGCCGGACCGAGGCGGAGGCCCTCGGATCGCTCCTGGACCTGGGCGCCGAGGCGCTGCTCGTGCTCGCCCCGGACACCGCCGCGGAGGAGCTCGCGGCCCTTCCCGTCCCGGTGGTCTCGGTGCTCGAGAGCCAGGAGCACGACGCCGTCGCAAGCGTCGCGACCGACGAGGCGGCGGGCATCGGGCTCGCCGTCGCGCACCTCCGGGGCCTCGGCCACGCGCGCCTCGTGCACCTCGACGGCGGGGCGGCCGTGGGCTCGGCGGCGCGGCGGGCGGCGTTCCGGGCGCTCGAAGGCGGAGGTGCCGTGGTCGTGCCCGCGGGCCCCACCGACAGCGCGGGCATGGCCGCCGCCGCCATTCTGCTGCGCGAGCGGGAGGGCAGCCCTGACGGGGCGCCCACCGCGGCGGTGGTGTTCAACGACGAGGCCGCGCTCGGCGTCGTGCACGTCCTGCGCAGCGCCGGCGTGCGGGTGCCGGAGGACCTCTCGGTGGTGGGCTACGACGACTCGCGCCTCGCAGCCCTCGCCCACATCCAGCTCACGAGCGTGCGGCAGGACCCCGACGCGCTCGCCGCGGCCACCGTGCACGCCGCCGCCGAGGCACTCGCGGGACGGCACGAGCACGTGCTCGTGCCTCCCTCGCTCACGGTGCGGGCAAGCACGGCGCCTCCCGCGGGCAGCCCCTCCACCACCGTGCGGTGACCGCCAGCCGCCTGGACCAAGGACTCTGGCCCGACCCAGCCGCGCGGCGTGGACTGGACGCGTGACTGGACACGCAGGGCGGATCCCCGCGGCCGCCGGCGGGAGCCGGAAGGCCGAGCACCACCGGGGCGACTACACGGGCTCGATCCTCGTCACAACCCTCCTGCTCCTGGCAGCGAACGTCTGGCCCGGATGGCAGGTCCTGCCGTTCCTGACCCCGGCCACGCCCGAGGTCCTGGCCCTCGTGAACGCGGCGTGGATCGCCGGGATCGTCGTCAATCTGGTCTACCTCGCGGCGGACCGGCTGGCGGTCCGTGCGCTCGGCGAGCTCGTGACGCTGGGGATCGGGGTGGCCGCCGCGTTCCGGATGTGGGAGGTGTTCCCCTTCGACTTCGGCGGCAGCTGGTTCAACTGGGACCTGCTCGTGCGGGTGCTGATCGTCGTGGCGATCGTGGGCTCGTTCATCGCCATGGCGGTCGCAGCCGTGCGGCTCGCACGCGCGGGCCCGGGCCCCGACCGGCGGACCCGCTGACTGGACCTCCCGCGAATTGTCGAGTTGAGCAGGGTGCGAGGGCTCGAGACCCTGCTCAACCCAACAATTGCGGGGAATGGGAAGGAAGCGCGGGGTGGGAAGCGAGCGGGCGTCAGGCCTGGGCGGCCGCCGGCGCGTCCTCGCCGATCATGCGCGCCGCCTTGAGCAGGACGCCCGCGGCGACCTCGAGGCCCTCGATCCGGCCGAGGGAGACGTCCTCGTGCTCGATGTTGACCATCATGTCCGGGTCCACATCGCGCAGGGCGCGCAGGAAATCGGCCCAGTAGGCGGCGTCGTGCCCGCGGCCCAGCGCCACGAAGTCCCACGCGGAGTCCTTGGGCCACTCGTTGGCCCACTCGTCCCCGCCCAGGTTGGTGCGGTTCTCGTCGGGCGAGAGCCGGCGGAACCGGTTGTCCAGGACGCCATAGAGCTTCGCGTTCTCCGGGTTGACGCGGACGTCCTTCGCGGCGGCGTGGAAGACAAGCGGCCCGAGCTCGCGGACCACGGCGACGGGGTCCATCTGCTGCCAGAACAGGTGCGAGGCGTCGAGCTCGACACCGACATGCGTCGCCCCCGTGAGCTCGACGAGCCTGTACACGTCCGCCGTGTTGAACACGACGTTCTGCGGGTGCAGCTCGAGGGCGACCTTGACGCCGTGGTCCGCAGCGAGGCGGTCGGTCTCGCGCCAGAACTCGGCGGCGATGCCCCACTGGTAATCGAGGACGTCCAGCGCCGCGGAGTTCCACGCGTTGACGACCCAGTTCGTGACCGTCGCACCCGGCTCGCCACCGGGGAGGCCGGACATCGTCACTACCCGGTCCTGCCCGAGCCGCTCGGCGAGGCGGATGGAGCGGCGGATGTCCTCCGCGTGCCTCTGCCCGATCTCGGCCTTGGGGTGCAGCGGGTTGCCGTTGCAGTTCAGGCCCGCAATCCCGACGCCGGTGCCCTCGAAGATCCCGAGGTAGTCGTCGCGCGCGGCGTCGCTGACGAGGATCTCGTCGAAGGTGGGGACATGGACGGCGGGCAGGAAGCCGCCGGTGTTGATCTCGATGCCGGTCAGGCCGAGGTCGGCGATGACCTTGAGGGCCTCGGGCAGGGAGCGGTCGTGGAGGATCGCGTTGTAGACGCCGAGCTTCATGGTGGTTCTCCTGGATTCGGTGTGGGCGGGCGTCAGCGGACGACGGCGTGGGCGGGGTTCTGGGCAGACGGCGCCTCTGCGGGCGTCACCTCGACGCGGCGGCCGGCATCGGCGGCCGAGGCGGCGACGGCGTCGAGGATCTCCATGTTCCGCACGCCCTCGTCGAAGGTCGCACAGCGCGGGAGCGACTCGGACTCGGACAGGCCGGCGACCTCCTCGAGGAACGCGCGGGCCTGGTACCCGAACGCGTCGTTCTGGCCGAAGCCGACGCTCGGGGCGTCCATCGCGAGCCCGCCCGCGATGTACGGGTGGTCGGGGCCGAGGATGACCTGGCGGTAGCCGTTCTGGGCGTACGGGCCCTCGTTGAGGAACAGCCCGATCTCCGCGGGGCGGCGCTGGTCGAAGGCGGCGGCGCCGTTCTCGCAGAACACCTCGAACATGAGCGAGTTGGCGTGCCCGGCCGCGACGCGGGAGACGGAGAGCGAGCCGATGCACGAGGCGAACTCGGCCGAGAAGGAGGCGACGTCGTCGTTCTCCACCGGTTCGAAGGTGTCCGAGACGGCTGCGTGGTCGTGGCCCATGACGGCGCCGAGCGGGAGCGGGCGCTGCGCGATCGCGGTGGAGAGCTGGCCGCCGGAGACGGCCTGGATGTCGCCGCACAGGAACTCGCCCACGTACGCGAGGTGGCTGCCGACGTCGGCGAGCGCGCCCGAGCCGGGGCCGCCCTTGTAGCGCCAGCTCATGGGCGCCTGGGGGCTGCAGCCGTAGTCGGTCCAGTAGCGGCCCGAGAAGTGGAGCGGGCGGCCGAGCGTGCCGTCCTGGATGAGCTGGCGGATCGCGGCGATGCCGGGCGTGCGGCGGTAGGTGAAGCCGATGCGGCCCAGCACTCCGCGCTCCTCGGCGGCGCGCGCGGCGTCGGCCATGGCGCGGGCGTCGGCGAGCGAGTCGGAGAGCGGCTTCTCGCACAGGACGTGCTTGCCGGCGGCGAGGAGGCCCTCGACCACCTCGCGGTGGAGCGAGTTGGCGATGACGACCGAGACGACGTCGATGTCGTCGGCCTCGGCGATGGCCTGCCAGGAGGAGTCGTGGCGCGCGTAGCCGAAGCGGGTCGCGGCGGCCTGGCCGAACTCGGCGTTGACGTCCCCGATCGCGACGAGGCTGATCTCCGGGAGCGTGGGGCGGTACAGCGTCGAGGCCGTGCGGTAGGCGGCGGCGTGGGCCTTGCCGGCCATGCCGGCACCGATGACGGCAACGCCGAGGGGCTTGCTCATGTCTCTCTCCTTCGAGGGGGCCGGGCGGGGATCCCGCTGGCCGAAGCATGTGATGTGGAGCGCTCCAAACGAGCGTAAGGCCGCGAACTTTGTCCTGTCAATACACCGGCCAGTAGCCGCCCAC
Organism: Sinomonas halotolerans; assembly: GCF_039615075.1. NCBI lineage: Bacteria > Bacillati > Actinomycetota > Actinomycetes > Micrococcales > Micrococcaceae > Sinomonas > Sinomonas halotolerans. Next base: position 369,817 of record NZ_JBDFRB010000001.1, read on the forward strand.
TGCGGCGGCAGATGCCATCATGGACACGTGCCAGCCGAACCCGCAGCCCGCCCCACGATCTACGACGTGGCCCAGCGCGCGGGCGTGTCGAAGTCCCTCGTCTCCCTCGTCCTGAGGGACGCCCCGCACGTGAGCGAGGCGCGCCGCCGCGCAGTGCACGAGGCGATCGAGGAGCTCGGGTACCGGCCCAGCCGCGCGGCGAGCGCACTCGCGAGCCAGCGCACGAGATCGGTCGGGGTCCTCATCGACGACTTCCGCAACCCCTGGTTCGTCGAACTCCTCGCGGGCCTCCGCTCCGTGCTCGACCCCGCCGGCTACACCTCCTCGGTCGCGGACCTCACGCTCGAGGCCGTCTCCGGCCGCAACCCCGTGGACGGCTTCCTGGCGATGCACGTTGACGGCCTGGTCGTGGCCGGCGAGCCCCAGCCGGGGCTGCTCCGCGGGCTCGCCGTGCCGACCGTCGTCGCGGGCGTCCGCGACGTGGGCCCGGGGCTGGCTGCGGACGTCGTGGCGGGCGACGACGAGCGCGGCGGCGAGCTCGCGACGCGCCATCTGCTGGATCTGGGCCACGCGAGGATCGCCCACCTGACGGGGTCGGGCGGCCCGGCCGCGCGCAGGCGCCGCGGATACGAGAGGACCATGCGGGCTGCGGGCCTCGAGCCCCTCGTCACCGGCGCCGGCGGCACCGCCGAGGACGACGGCTACGCGGCAGCCCTCGCCGCCCTCGACGCTGCGCCGGGCCTCACGGCCTTCGTGGCGGGCAACGATGTCATGGCCGTGGGCGCTCTTGCGGCCCTGCGCGAGCACGGCCTGTCGGTGCCCCACGACGTGTCTGTGGTCGGCTACGACGACTCACCGCTCGCGGCCTACCGGTACCTCGCCCTCACGAGCGTGGCCGGCCACTCCCACGAGGTCGGCGCCGAGTCCGCCACGACGCTGCTGGCCCGGCTCGGCGACCCGGAGGCGCCGCGCCGACGCCAGCTCCTCGAGCCCTCCCTCGTGGTGAGGGGCTCCACCGCGCCTCCCTGACCCGCGGACGCGTGCAACAGCGTCCCCAAGTGCACAACTCAGAGCAGGAACCGCCCCCCATATGGCGTTCCCGGCTCTGGGTTGTGCACTTCGGCACGGTGTCGGCGCACGGCGGGGCCGCTACTCCCCCGGGAAGACGATCCCGGCCTGGCGCCGCAGCTCGTCGGCGACCCGCAGGGCCCGGATGCTCGCCTCGAGCGGCCGCTCGGCCACCTCGGTCCGCCCGGCCTCCAGGGCCCGGGCCACCGCGGCAGCCTGGAAGTGGAGCCCTGCCACGTGGTCACCGGGCATCCCATCCCACCGGTGCACCTCGCCATCGGAGGTCCGGACGGTGAGGCCGCCGGGGCTGTTGAACGGACCGTCGAACGTCAGCGACGCCTCAGTGCCGACAGCCGTCAGCTGGGCGGGCGTGAAGCCCTGCATCGTCGTCGTGAGCGTGGCCTGCGCACCGCCCGGGAAGCCGAGCAGGGCCGAGAGCTGCCCGTTGACGCCGTTCGCGAGCGCCGTCCCGAGCCCGAGGATCCGGTCCGGCTCGCCGAGGATGTCGGTGGCGAGAGCGAGCAGGTAGATGCCGAGGTCCAGGAGCGGCCCCCCTGCGAGCTCGGGGTCGTGGGCGCGGTGGGACGGCGGCAGGTACTCGCCGTAGTCGCCGACGACGGCGGTCAGGCCGCCCAGATGCCCGCCGCGGATGAGCTGCCGCGCGATGTCGTACGAGGGCAGGAACGCCGTCCACAGCGCCTCTGCCGCCAAGACGCCGGCGGACCGCGCGGCCTCGGCGATCTTCCCGGCCTCGGCCGCGCTGATGCCGATCGGCTTCTCGACGAGCACGTGCTTTCCCGCCGCGATCGCGGCGAGGGCCACCTCGAGGTGGGCCGTGTGCGGCGTGGCGACGTAGACGACGTCGACCTCGGGGTCAGCGGCGAGCGCCTCATAGGAGCCGTGCGCGCGCAGCCCGCGCGGCGCGGCGAACGCGGCGGCCCGGTCGGCGGCCCGCGAGCCGACCGCGGTCACGCGCTGGGACCCGTGCCGGGCGAGGGACTCGACGAAGCGCTCGGCGATCCATCCCGGCCCGGCGATGCCCCAGCGCAGGCTTGGCGCCTCGGCGGGGTCCGGGACGCGGGAGGCGGGGAACGCGAACGCGCTCATGCCTGCGCCACCGCGGAGACGGCGTTGGCAGCAGCAGGGAAGGCAGCGCCGGACGCTGTGCGCGGAGCACTGTGCACGACCGGTACGAACGCGCCGCCGGCCTCGATCGACGCGACTAGCGCGGCGGCGGTCTCGGAGGCGCGCAGCCCGTCCCGGGCGGTCGCGAGGGGCGACGGCGTGCCGGTCCGCAGGGAGTCGATCCACGCCTGCAGCTCGATCCGATAGGCGTCGGCGAAGCGGGGCCGCCAGTCCGCGGGGTAGTCCGTGGCGCGCACCCGGTCCACGCTGAGCTCGAGCAGCGGGGACTCGGTGAAGCTCGCCGTGCCCCGCTCCCCCACGAGCTCGAGCCTGGTCGAGTACCCGTACTCGGCGTTGAGGAACAGCTCGAGGGTCACGAGCGTGCCGTCGGCCATGCGCAGGAGCATGAAGGCCGGGTCCTGGAGCCCGGCGGGTGCGAGCGAAGACGCCTTGCGCCCGGGCAGCCACGCCGCCTCGGCGACCTCGGTCCCGAGGAGCCACGGCATCGAGTCGAGCTCGTGGATCGCGGAGTTGGTGATTGCCGAGGCGTTGGTCGCGTCCGGGGCGGAGCGGACGTTGCGGCTCACGCAGTGGGCCACGAGCGGCTCGCCGAGCTCGCCCGCACCGAGCCGGCGCCTGAGCTCGGTGTGGGCGGGGTCGAAGCGGCGCATGAAGCCGAGGGAGACGAGACTGCGGCCCAGCTCCGCGGCGAGGGCCTCCTCGGCCTCAACCACGGAGCGGCCCTCCTCGACAGTCGGGGCGAGCGGCTTCTCGCACAGCACGGGCCTGCGCGCCTCGAGGCACGCTAGCAGGAGCTCGGCGTGGGTCGAGTCGTGCGAGGCGATGACGACGGCGTCGACGTCCGGGTCCTTGATGAGCGCCATGGGATCTGTAGTGCTGCGCGCGCCGGCGGTCCGGGCGGCCTGGGCGGCGCGCTCGGCGTCGAGGTCCGCGACGAGCTCCACGGCGGCGCCGCTAACCGCGCCCGCAAGGTTGCGCACGTGGTCCGCGCCCATGATCCCGGCGCCGATGACGCCCACTCTGATGGTCATGCTGGTGGTTCCTTCCGTCGAGGTGGAGTGCAGGGGGCTCGCCTCCGGGGCGCGCACGACGACGGCGCGGCGGGCTGGGTGCCGCACCGCGCCGTCGTGCGCGTCCCCGGCCAGCAGGGCGGAGGCGAGGGGGGATCAGGCCCGGGGCGCCTCGGCATCGGCCGGGGACGACTCGGCCCTGGGCGCCTCGGCCGCGACCGCGGCGGCCTCCGCCTTGGCCTCCTTGAGGGCCTGGGTGTGGCCGCCGAGCTGCTCGAGCTCGTGGGCGAGCTCAGCGAGCTCAGCGCCGCCGGCCATCTGGGCGGTGAGCTCCTCGAGGGTGATGTCCTTCTTGTCGTAGTAGCCGATGGACTTGCCGCGCTTGAGCAGCAGGAACCGGTCGCCCACGGGGAAGGCGTGGTGGGGGTTGTGGGTGATGAAGATGACCCCGAGGCCGCGGTCGCGGGCCTGGAGGATGTAGCGCAGGACCACGCCGGACTGCTTCACGCCCAGGGCCGCGGTGGGCTCGTCGAGGATGAGGACCTTCGCGCCGAAGTACACGGCGCGGGCGATCGCCACACACTGGCGCTCTCCGCCGGAGAGCTGGCCGATGGGCTGCTCGACATCGCGCAGGTCGATGCCCATGTCAGCGAGCTCCTTCTTGGTGATCTCCTTCATCCGCGCGACGTCCATGCGCTTGAAGGGGCCGAACCCGGTGGTGAGCTCGGAGCCGAGGAAGAAGTTGCGCCAGATCGGCATGAGCGAGACGACCGCGAGGTCCTGGTAGACCGTCGCGATGCCGGAGTCGAGGGCTTCGCGCGGGCTCGAGAGCTTCCGCTCCTCGCCCAGGATGGTCAGGCTGCCCTCGTCGTGCTGGTGCAGGCCGGCGATGATCTTGATGAGGGTGGACTTGCCGGCGCCGTTGTCGCCGAGCACGCACGTCACGCGGCCGTTGTCCACGGCCATCGTGATGTCCCGCAGGGCGATGATGTTGCCGTAGTGCTTGCCCACGCCGTCCAGGCGGAGCAGGTGCACGGGCCGGTCGGTGAGCGGGTCGGTCTCCCCCGCGGCCTCGAGGATCTCGCGGTTGGTGATGTGCTGTGCCATGGTGGTCACGTCCTTGTCCCTACTTCAGCTCTGCGCGCTTCTTGACGATGAGGTTCACGATCGTGGCCAGCAGGAGCATGAGGCCGAGGAAGAACTTGAACCAGTCCGGGTTCCACTGCGCGTACACGATGCCCTTGTTCGCCATGCCGAAGATGAACGCGCCGATCGCGCCGCCGATCGCCGAGCCGTAGCCGCCCGTGAGGAGGCAGCCGCCGATCACCGCGGCGATGATGTAGAGGAACTCGTTGCCCACGCCCTCGCCGGACTGGACCGCGTCGAAGGCGAAGAGGTTGTGCATGCCCAGGACCCAGCCGCACAGGCCCACACCCATGAAGAGCCCGATCTTGGTCCTGGTCACCGGCACGCCCACGGCGCGGGCGGCGTTCGCGTCGCCGCCGGAGGCGAAGATCCAGTTGCCCACGCGGGTGCGAAGCAGGATCCACGAGGCGATCGCGACCATGATGATCCAGTAGAAGACCGTGATCTTCACGTCGACCCCGGCGATGGTCACGGAGGAGGCGAAGACGGCCTTGGCCTCGGCGAACCCATCCATCCGGGCGATCGAGGGCGAGGAGACCGCGCCGCCGATGAGGCGGGTCAGGGCCAGGTTCAGGCCCGTGAGCATGAGGAACGTCGCGAGGGTGACGATGAAGCTCGGAAGCTTGGTCTTGACCAGGATCCACCCGTTGACGAACCCGATGCCGAGGGAGACCACGAGGGCGAGCAGGACCCCGACCCAGATGTTCACCGAGAAGTACCAGGAGAACAGGGATGCGGTCAGCGCCGAGGAGATCACCGCGACGCCGGCGGAGAGGTCGAACTCGCCGCCGATCATCAGCAGCGCCACCCCCACGGCCATGATCCCGATCGTGGAGGACCCGTAGAGGACCGTCGCGAACGCGTTCGGCTGCAGGAACGTGCTCGAGACGACGGAGAAGAAGACGAACAGGACGATTGCCGCCGCGAGCGCGCCGACCTCGGGCCTGCCGAGGAGCTTCTGGAACGGGCTCCGCCGGGCCACCCTCTCGTCACGGGACGGCGCCGGGGCCGCCGGGAGTGTTGCTGTGCTTGCCATGGGGGTCTCCTTGGTGGTGGGCCCGCGCGGCGCACGCCGCGCGGGCCCGCTGCGGTGCTAGCGGACGCCCTGCTGGGCGAACTCGAGGACTTCGGCGGCGTTGTCCTTGTCCACGATGGTCGGGCCGGTCAGGACGGGCAGGCCGCCGCCGACCTTGAATCCGCCGCGCTTGTTCTGCCAGAGCGACTCGACGGACATGTAGCCCTGGAGCCACGGCTGCTGGTCCACCGTGAAGATGACCTTGCCGTCCACGATCTGCTGGGCGAGCTCGGCGTTCAGGTCGAAGCTCGCGACCTTCGCCGAGGAGCCGGCGTCGGAGACGGACTTCATGAGCGTGAGGGTGATCGGGGCGCCGAGGCCGATGATCACGTCAGCGCTCTTCGTGGCCTGGAGCTTTGCGGTGGCCGTGGACTGCACCCCGGTCATGTCCTTGCCGTCCACATAGAGGATCTCCGTGGCCGGGACCTTGGCCTTGACGCCCGCGCACCGGGCCTCGAGGCCCACGTGGCCCTGCTGCTGGATGACGCAGACGGGGTGCTTGTAGCCCTCCTCCGCGAGGCGCGTGCCGACGGCCTCGCCGGCGAGCTTCTCGTTGGAGCCGAAGTGCGTGAATGCGCCGAGCTTGGCGAACTCGCCCTCACCGGCGTTGAGGCTCACCACGGGGATCCCGGCGTCGGTGGCCTTCTTGAGGACGTCCTTGAGGGCCTCCGGCGTCGCGAGGGTCACCGCGATGCCATCGACCTTCTGGTCGATGGCCTGCTGGACGAGCTGCGCCTGGCGGCCGGCCTCGGGATCGCTCAGGTACTGGAGCTGGACGTTGTCCTTGGCGGCGGCCTCTTCTGCGCCCTTCCGGACGATGTCCCAGAAGGTGTCGCCAGCTGCGGCGTGCGTGATGAGGGCAATGTTCATAGTCGGGGTCGAAACGGCCTGTCCGCCGCCCTGGGCACCGCCCGCAGCCGGCTCCTTGCCGCCGCTCGAGCACGCGGCGAGGGCGAGGGTCGGGACGGCGAGGGCGACGACGGCCGCGCGGCGCCACGAGAACTTGGTCACGTGATTCTCCTTTGGTCCTGGCCCGCCGGGCGCCTTCGCCCGGCCCCGGGCCTTGCCATGATCTTGGGTGACGCGCGTCACCATGTCAATACTTTGTCCACACATAAGCACTAATCGATGCCGCACCGAGATGTGGCCCGCGCGGTTTGTCCGCTCCGCAGGACATGCGGCGAGCGCGCTGCGCCGCAAAAGATCCCTGACATTCCGGGGCTTCGGGTGCTACGATCGGTTCAGGCGATTTGTCCTATCAAATAAACATGCTTCTCGGGCGCCTCAGGACCCGGCAGCCCGGCCCAAGGAGGGGTCATGGCAGCAAGCCTCAACATAGCGATCGATCGCTCGTCCCCCGTGCCGCTGTACCACCAGGTGGTACAGGGCATCGAGGCGATGATCCGCAGCGGGGCCCTCGAGCCAGGATCGAAGCTCGAGAACGAGATCGAGCTCGCCGCCCAGCTCAACCTCTCACGCCCCACCATGCGCAAGGCCATGGACGAGCTCGTCCGCGCCGGCCTCCTCGTGCGCAAGCGTGGGGTGGGCACGCAGGTCGTGGCCAGCCAGGTGCGCCGCCACCTCGAGCTGTCGAGCCTCTTCGATGACCTCTCCCGCAGCGGCAAGACCCCATCCACGAAGGTCCTCGCGTTCCGCCACGGGCCCGCCGAGGACGAGGTGGCGGAGACGCTCCAGCTGCCGGCCGGCGTCGGCGTCTACCACTTCACCCGGCTGCGCTCGGTGGGCGAGAAGCCGCTGGCGATCATGGAGAACTGGGTGCGGGACGACGTCGCGGAGCTCACCGAGGAGGGCCTGCGCCAGAGCGGCATGTACCAGATCCTGCGCGAGGCCGGCGTGAACTTCCGCCTCGCCAACCAGCGCATCGGCGCGACCGTCGCGGACGAGTACCAGGCCGGCCTCCTCGAGGTCGCGCCAGGCTCGGCGCTCGTGACCATGGAGCGGACGGCGGTGGACGACACAGGCCGCAACGTCGAGACAGGCCGGCACGTCTACCGCGCGGACTCCTACAGCTTCGAGATGACCCTGGTCCAGCGCTGACCAGAACCTGACGAAAGGAACCCCATGGCAGAGTGGGTCTACCCCCTCGGAACGGCGAAGGAGGGCGACTGGCAGGTCTCCCTCGGCGCCCACGACTCCTCCACTGCAGTGGAGGGATGGGCGCACACGGGAATCAAGGTCGCCGAGCTCGCGCCCGGCGCCTCGGTCTCGCTCGCGGCCGCCGGCGAGGAGCGGATCGTGGTCCCCCTCGCGGGCGCGTTCACGGTGACGGTCGACGGCGTCGAGCACTCCCTGCGCGGCCGCGCGTCGGTCTTCGCGGGCCCGAGCGACGTCCTGTACACGGGGATCGGGAAGGCGGCGGTGGTCTCGAGCGCCGAGGGCGGGCGGGTCGCCGTCGCCCTCGCCCCGGCCAAGGCCGAGTACCCGACCCGGATCATCAGCGCCGAGGAGACCCCGGTGGAGCTGCGCGGGGCGGGCAACTGCTCGCGGCAGGTGCACAACTTCGGCACCCCGGCGGCCCTCGAGGCGGACCGGTTCATCGTGTGCGAGGTCATCACGCCCGCCGGCAACTGGTCCTCGTACCCGCCGCACAAGCACGATACGGAGAAGGATGGTGAGACCTTCCTCGAGGAGGTCTACTACTTCGAGACGCGACTCGCCCCGGGCTCCCCGGCGGGCGGCTCCCCGCAGGCAGGCGCCGACCCGGTCGGGTATGCGCGGGTCTACGCCTCGGACGAGCGGCCGATCGACGTGCAGGCCGAGGTGCGCACGGGCGACGTCGTCCTCGTCCCCTACGGCTGGCACGGCCCCGCGATGGCCGCACCTGGCTACGACCTGTACTACCTCAACGTCATGGCCGGGCCGGGCCGGGTGCGCGAGTGGCTCATCAGCGACGACCCGCACCACGGCTGGGTCCGCCAGACCTGGGACGCCCAGGCCATCGACCCCCGCCTCCCCTTCACCGCCTGACCCTTCCGGCTACACATAAATCGCGCGTGGAGCGTTTCGGGTACGCATAAATCGCGCGTGGAGCGTTTCGGGTACGAGTGGCCCGCCGTCTCCTTCCAACCGATGAGCCCGCGCAAACGCACCATCCCCTTTCGGGTACAGATCGTCCCTCTCCGCGGGGGTTTCGGGTACGAGCGTGCCGTCCTCCATTCGAGGTCTCCCTCCACTCGCTTCGCCCCACGGAGACGCACGACGGCGGGGTCCCCCTCCCCCCGGGACCCCGCCGTCGGCCTCGTCGCGCCAGGAGCAGGCGACCGCCGCGGACGAGGAGGCCGCGGCGTCGTGCCCCTGTCCACGAACGACGACCGGCGAGCAGCCCGTAGACGCAGCAGACCGCCGGACCGAAGGGGTCCGGCGGTCTGCCGCGGAGCGTACCCGAAACGCTCCTGAGCGAGATTATGTGTACCCGAAACGGTCAGTGGGCGGCGGCGTCCCCCGCCTTGTCCGCCCTCGCCTTGTCCGCCCTCACCTTGTCCGCCCGCGCGGCCATCTCGCGCAACTGGTATCGCGAGACCTCGGGGGCGTTCTCGTTCTCGGCGAAGACCGAGGAGACCATGACGGTGTCGTCCCGGTCCAGGAAGCCGATCTCCCCCAGCCCGCCGAAGAACTCGTCCCAGTTGACGTCGCCGTCACCGATCTTCAGGTGCTGGTGCACGCGCACATCGTTCCCGGGCGGGTTGGTGATGTACCGCAGCCCGTGCGAGGCATGGTGGTCCATCGTGTCCGAGACATGGACGACCCGGATCCGCTCCCCCGCGGCGCGCATGATCTCCAGCGGGGAGTCCTTCATGTGGAAGGTGTGGGAGGCGACGTAGACCATGCCGACGTTCGGCGAGTTGAGCCCGCGGATCACGCGCAGCGCAGCGAGCCCCTCCTCGACGAAGTCGTCCGGGTGCGGGTCGATCGCGACGTGGACGCCCTCGCGCTCGAACACCGGCAGGAGCTCCTCCATGGACTTGTAGAAGCAGGCCTCGGACTCCTCGGGCTTCTCCGGCCGGCCCGAGAACTCGGTGTTCATCTGGGTGCAGCCCAGGTCCACCGTGATCTGGACGGCGCGCTTCCAGTACCGCACGGCGGCCTCGCGCATCGCCTCGTCCGGCCCGGACCAGCGCAGCACGGGCAGCACCGAGGCCACCTCCACCCCGGCGTCGGCGCACGCCTTGCGGAACTGGCGCACGAGCTCGTCGTCCGCCTTGGGGTGCGTGAAGAACGGGATCATGTCCCGGTGCGGGGTCATCTGGAGGTACTCGTACCCGAGCTCCGCGGCGAGGGCCGGGAACTCGAGCAGCGAGTGCGTCGAGTGGAACGGGGTGGGGTCGAGCGCGAGCTTCATCGCGCGGCCCCCGCTGCCCCGACCCCCGCAGCGTCGGAACCCGAAGCCTCGGCACCCACAGCGTACAGCGCAGGCTTTGGCTTGAGCACGACGGCGACCTTGCCGCCTGTGCGCTGCGCCTCGACTCCCGCTTCGCAGCAGGCGGCGGTCGCGTACCCGTCCCAGGCGCTCGGACCGCCGATCCCACCGCGCAGGGCCGCGTCGGCCCAGGCCTGGACCTCGACGTCGTAGGCGGCACCGAAGCGCTCGATGAAGCTCGGCGTGACCTCGCCGCCCCAGCGGCCCGCGCGGCGGACGTAGGGCCCGCCGTCGCCACCGATGTCCACGATCCCGCCCTCGAACGCCGCCTGCGTGGCGACCTCGTAGCCAAACTGGGCGTTGACGAAGATCTCGACGTCCGCGAGCACGCCGGACTCGGTCTCGATGAGAACGTGCTGCGGGTCGTGCTGGCCCTCGGGCGCCTTCGAGGAGGCCTTGCCGAGGCGCACCTGGACCGAGGTGATCTCCTCGCCCGTGAGGTAGCGGATCACGTCGAACTCGTGCACCACCGAGTCGTTGATGAGCATCTCGTTGGTGAAGCCGGGCGGGGTGTCCGGGTTGCGGTGGCGGCAGTGCAGCATGAGCAGCTCGCCGAGGTCGCGCGAGCGCACGAGCCCGCCGAGGGCCGCGTACTCGGCGTCGAAGCGGCGCATGAAGCCGACCTGGATGCGCTGGCGGCCCAGCTTCTGCTCGGCCTCGACGATCTTCCACGCGGACTCGGCGTCCGGGGTGAGCGGCTTCTCGCACAGGATCGGGAGGTCCAGCTCGAGCGCCTCGAGGAGCGCCTGCTCGTGGAGGAATCCGGGGGTGGCGATGACGACGGCGTTGACCTTCCCGCCGTCGAGCTCGGCGGCGTATGCCTCGGCCGGGGTCGCGAACGCGCGGGCGCCGGGGATGCCGGCAACCGCGGCGTTGGCGCGGTCGAGGTCGACGTCGATGACGGCGGCGACCTCGGCGCCGTGGATGCGCGTGTGGAGGCGCTGGATGTGGTCCGCGCCCATGCGGCCGGCGCCGATGACGGCGACGCGCAGGTTCTCAGCCATGGGATGTGCCTTTCAGGTGGGGCCCGGTGCGGGGGCCGGGGTCAGGAGACGCGCGTGCGGGAGCCGCACGAGAGCAGGTAGGAGCGGGTGCGCTTGGCGATGGGGAGCGGGACGTCGAAGGCGACCGGGTACATGTCCTGCTCGACGATGCCGAAGATCGGCCGGTCGAGCTTCTCGACCTCCTCGATGACCTCGCGCAGGTCCGGCAGGCCGCCGGGGGGCTCGGTCATGACGCCGGCCGCGTTGGCCGCCGCGAAGGTGAGGTTCTCGGCGCGGACCCGCTCCATGACTCCGGGGTCCACCTGCTTGAGGTGCAGGTAGCCGATGCGCTCGGGGTACGAGCGGATGAGGTCCACGCTGGACGCCCCGCCGTACTCGGCGTGGCCCGTGTCGAGGCACAGGTTGAGCAGCTCGGGGTCGGTGTTCTCCAGGAGGGTCACGATGTCCTGCTGGGTGAGCACGTGCGAGTCGGCGTGCGAGTGGAACTGCTGCGCCAGGCCGAACTGCTCGTTCAGGCGGCGGCCCAGCTCGTTGTGCCCGTTGAAGAGCGAGTCCCACTGCTCGGCGCTGAGGACCTCGTTCTCCACCGGGAGGCCCGTGACGTCGTCGCGCCACATCGCGGGGATGACGACGATGTGCTCGCCGCCCATCGCGGCGGTCAGCTCCGCGACCTTGCGGGCGGGCTCCCACGCCTCCTCGAACGCTGCGTCCCCGGGCCGCCCGCCCCGGTGGAACGCCGTGAACACGGTCCCCGCGGAGACCTGGAGGTCGCGGGCCCTGAGCTCGTCGGCGAGGCGGGACGGGTCGGTGGGGAGGTAGCCGTAGGGGCCGAGCTCGATCCACTTGTACCCGGCCTCGGCCACCTCGTCGAGGAAGCGCTCCCACGGGGTCTGCTTCGGATCGTCGGCGAACCAGACTCCCCACGAGTCCGGGGCGGTGCCGATGATGAGCTTGTTCTCGATGTCGGTCATCGGATGCCTTTCGTCAGGGGGCTCAGTTGGACGGGAAGTTGTAGGAGGCGCCGGAGGCGTGCGTGGGCTCGGGCCAGCGCTGGGTGACGACCTTGGCGCGGGTGTAGAAGGACACGCCTTCCTCGCCGTAGATGTGCTTGTCGCCGAAGAGCGAGCTCTTCCAGCCGCCGAACGAGTGGTACGCGACCGGGACCGGGATCGGGACGTTGATCCCGATCATGCCCACGTGCACGCCGCGGTGGAACTTGCGTGCGTTGGAGCCGGAGGAGGTGAAGATCGCCGTGCCGTTGCCGTACGGGTTGGAGTTGATCAGCTCGATCGCCTCCTCGACCGTCTCGACCCGGACCACGGACAGGACCGGGCCGAAGATCTCCTCGGTGTACGCCTCCATGTCCGTGCCGACGTTGTCGATCACGGTGGGGCCGAACCAGAAGCCGCCCTCCTTGCCCTCCACGGTGAACTCGCGGCCGTCCACCACGAGGTCCGCGCCGGCGTCGGCGGCCTTGGTCACGATCCCGGCCATGCGGTCCTTGGACGCGGCCGTGATGATGGGGCCCATCTCGGCGTCGGGCTCCGTGCCCTCGGCGACCTTGACGGCCTCGGCCCGGTCCTTGACCTTGCCCACGAGCGCGTCCGCGGCGTCGCCGACTGCCACGGCGACCGAGATCGCCATGCAGCGCTCGCCGGCGGATCCGAACGCGGCCGCGGCGAGGTGGTCCGCGGCGTTGTCGAGGTCCGCGTCCGGGAGGATGATCGCGTGGTTCTTGGCCCCGCCGAGGGCCTGGACCCGCTTGCCGTGCGCGGTGGCGGTGGCCTGGACGTACTTCGCGATCGGGGTCGAGCCGACGAACGAGATCGCGTCCACGTCCGGGTGGGTCAGGAGCCCGTCCACGGTCTCCTTGCCGCCGTGCAGGACCTGGAACACGCCGTCCGGCAGGCCGGCCTGCTTCCACAGGTTCGCCAGCAGGAGCGACGGCGAGGGGTCGCGCTCGGAGGGCTTGAGGATGAACGCGTTGCCGGTCGCGATGGCCACGGGAGCCATCCACAGCGGCACCATGACGGGGAAGTTGAACGGCGTGATGCCTGCGACCACGCCCACCGGCTGGCGGTAGGAGAACACGTCGATGCCGGTCGAGGCCTGGTCCGAGTAGGCGCCCTTGAGCAGCTGCGGGATGCCGCAGGCGAACTCGATGACCTCGAGGCCGCGGCCGATCTCGCCCTTGGCGTCGGAGATGACCTTGCCGTGCTCGGAAGTGATGAGCGCGGCGAGCTCATCGATGTGTGCGGCCACGAGCTCGCGGAACTTGAAGAGCACGGCGGTGCGCTTGGCCAGGGAGATGTCGTTCCATGACTCGGCGGCCTTGCGGGCGTTCGCGACCGCGGTCTCGAGGTCCGCGGCGTCGGCGAGGCGCAGCTCGCCGGTCTGCTCGCCGGTGGCGGGGTTGAAGACCGGCTGCGTGCGGGTGCCGACGCCGTTGGTCTCCTCGCCGTTCAGGAAGTGCGGGATGGTCTTGATGCTCATGGTCAATACTCCTGTGGGGAACTCTCGGGGTGCCGCTCAGCCGAGCAGGGGCTTCTGGCGGGACTTGTGGTCGATGTAGGTCGCGAAGGCCTGCTTCGTGGACTCGAGCTCGGAGGCGCCGGAGACGGGGACGTCCCACCAGGACTCGGAGCTCGGGGCGTCCACGAGCGGGTCGGACTCGATGTGGATCACGATCGGGCCGGAGCCCTCCGGGGCGGCCTTGGCCTTGCCGATCGCGGCCTGGAGGTCGTCGATCGCGTTGGGCCCGGGCTCGATCCGGTAGACCGTCACGCCGAGGCTCTCGGCGTTCGCGGCGAGATCGATCGGGAGCTTCTCCCCGTCGTCGAACGTGTGGTGCTGGCGGTCCAGGGTGCGGTACTTCGTGCCGAAGCGCTGCGAGCCGAGCTGCTCGGAGAGCGCGCCGATCGAGGCGTAGCCGTGGTTCTGGATGAGGACGGTGATGAGCTTGATGCCCTCCGCGACGGCGGTGACGAGCTCGGTGTGCATCATGAGGTACGAGCCGTCGCCGACCATGACGACCACGTCCCGGGGCGCCTCCTCGTTGCCCGCGCTGCCCGCGGCGCGTGCCGCCTCGTCCAGCGCCGCGCGCTTGACGCCGAGGCCGCCGGGGATCTCGTACCCCATGCAGGAGAACGCGTACTCGACGTGGTAGCCGAACGGGTCGCGGATGCGCCACATCTTGTGCAGGTCCCCCGGGAGGGAGCCGGCGGCGCAGATGACGACGTCGCGCGGGTCCATCGCCGCGTTGACCGCGCCGATGATGGCGTTCTGGGACACGAGCGGCTCGTGGTCCTGGGCGAACGCAGCGTCGACGGTCGCGTCCCAGCGGGCCTTCTCCTCGGCGACCACGCGCGTCAGGTCCGCGCCCACGCGGTAGCCGGACAGCGCCGTCGTGAGCGCCACGAGCGCCTTGCGCGCGTCGGCGACGATCGGCAGGGAGGTGCCGTGCTTGTACGCATCGATCGCGGCGACGTTGATGTTCACGAAGCCCACGCCCGGGTCCTGGAAGGCCGTGCGGGAGGCGGTGGTGAAGTCCTCGTAGCGCGTGCCGATCCCGATGACGAGGTCGGCGTCGCGCACGACGGCGTTCGCCGCCGTCGTGCCCGTGGAACCGACCGCTCCGAGCGCCTGGGGATGGTCCCACGCGAGGGAGCCGACACCGGCCTGCGTCCAGACGACGGGGATGCCCGTGGCCTCGGCGAAGGCGCGCAGCTGGTCCGTCGCGAACGCGTAGAGGACCCCGCCGCCGGCGACGACCACCGGGCGCTCCGCGGCGCGGATGCGGCGGGCGGCCTCGGCGATGTCCTCGGCCTCGGGCTCGGGGCGGCGGATCCGCCACTCGCGCTCGGCGAGGAACTCCTCGGGCACGTCGAAGACCTCGGCCTGGACATCCTGCGGGAGGGCGATCGTCACGGCGCCGGTCTCGGCCGGGTCGGTCAGGACGCGCAGGCCGTGCAGGAGCGCGGAGAAGAGCTGCTCGGGGCGGTTGACGCGGTCGAAGTACTTCGAGAGCGGGCGGAACGCGTCGTTGACCGTGATGTCGTAGCCGTGCGGCTGCTCGAGCTGCTGCAGGACCGGGTCCGCGGCGCGGGTGGCGAACGTGTCCGAGGGCAGCAGGAGCGCGGGGAGGCGGTTCGCCGTGGCGAGCGCGGCGCCCGTGAGCAGGTTCGAGGAGCCCGGACCGATCGAGGTCGAGACCGCGAACGTCTGGCGGCGGCGCGTGTGCCGCGCGTAGCCGACGGCCTGGTGCACCTGGGCCTGCTCGTTGCGGCCCTGGTAGTACGGCATGAGGCCCGGGTCGGCGACCTGCCACTGCTTGAGCGCCTGGCCCACGCCGGCCACATTGCCGTGGCCGAAGATGCCGAACATCCCGGGGATGAGCCGCTCGCGGTAGGTGCTGTCCCCGACGCGGTCCACCGTGTACTGCTTCCCGAGGAACTCGACGAGCGCCTGGGACACGGTCATTCTGCGAGTGGTCACTGCACGGCCTCCTTGCCGGACGTCGTGGCCGCGGTGTCTGCCGCGGCGACGGGCTTGATCTCTTCGGTGCGCAGCAGCGAGGCTGCGGCGGCGACGGCACCGGACACGTCGCCGTCGGCCGGGTACAGCATGGTGCGGCCCACGGTGAGGCCCTGGACGCCCGGGAGGGCGAGCGCGCGGCCCCACGAGGCGAACACCTCGTCCTGGTGGCCGGTCGGGTCGCCGCCGAGGAGCACGGTCGGCATGGTCGTGGCGGCCATGACGCGCTCCATGTCCTCCACCACGGGCAGCTTCATCCACGTGTACGCGCTCGTGGAGCCGAGGCCCTCGGCGATCGCGATCGACTTGATGACGGCCTCCGGGGACAGGTCGTTCTTGACCTTGCCATCGGCCCACACGGAAAGGAAGGGCTCAACCATGGCGATGAGCCCGCGCTCGGCGAGCGAGTCGATCGCGTGGGCAGTGTTCTCGAGGATGTCCGCCGTGGCAGGGTCGCCGAGGCAGATGCGCGTGAGCATCTTGCCGCCGTCCGCGCCGAGGGCTGCGAGCGCCTCCGCCGTGTGGCCCGTGAAGCGGTCGTCGAGCTCGTTGACGAACCCGGCGAGGCCGCCGCGGTTCATCGAGCCGAAGACGAGCTTGCCCTCGAGCGCCCCGAGCAGCAGCAGGTCGTCCATGATGTCCGGGCTCGCGAGGACACCGTCGACGGCGGGGTTCGCGAGCGCGACCTGGAGCCGGTCCAGGAGCTCGCGACGGTCCGCCATCGCCTCGGGGCGGCCCTGGGCGGCGAGGGCCCCGCGCGCCGGGTGGTCCGCGGCGACGATGAAGTTCTGCTTCCCGAGCACGGCGCCCGGGTGGCGGCGGCGGGAGGCCGCGGCGCGGGCTACGGCCTGCGGATCCTCGAGCCGCACCTTGGTGAGGTGCTCGTAGCGGCGGGGGTCGTCGTCGTGCGCGTTGGCGAGGGGCGCCGCGCCGAGCGGTGCGGACGACGCCGTTGCGTGCTTCGCGCGGGGAGCTGCGCTGGAGACCGTGCTCATCGGGCCACCGCCTCGGGGACGAGGCGGCCGCGTTCGGCGAGCAGCGAGGTGACCTCGGCCGGCGTCGGCATCGCGTCGGAGCAGGCGAGCCGGGAGGCGACGATCGCGCCCGCGGCGTTCGCGTAGTCGAGCACCTGGGCGAGCGGCCAGCCGGCGAGGAGGCCGTGGCAGAACGCGCCGCCGAACGAGTCGCCGGCACCGAGGCCGTTGAGGGTCTCGACCGGCACCGGGGCGGAGACCACGCGCTCGGTGCTGGTCTTGGCCATGACGCCCTCAGGGCCGAGCTTGACGACGGCGATCTCGACGCCCGCGGCGAGGAGGCGGTCCGCCTGCTCGTCCGGGGTGCCGTGGCCGACCGCCACCGCGCACTCCTCCTCGTTGCCGATCGCGACGGTCACGTGCGGAAGGACCTTGGCGACCTGCTCGCGCGCGGACTCGGCCGAGTCCCAGAACATGGGGCGGTAGTCGAGGTCCAGGACGGTGAACTGGCCCTGCGCGAGACCCGCGCGGGGCCGGGCCTCGTGCGCCGCGATGTGCGCGGCGCGGCTGGGCTCCTGGCACAGGCCGGTCACCGTGGACCAGAAGACGCGGGCCGCGCGGATCGCCGCGAGGTCGAGGTCCTCGGCGCGGATCTGGAGGTCCGGCGCCGTGGGGAAGCGGCCGTAGAAGTAGAGGGGGAACTCATGCTGCTCGGGCAGGATCGCGCAGAACGTGGCCGGGGTCTGGAGGCCGCCGACAGGGCGGACGAACCTGTCGTCCACGCCGAACTTCGCGAGCTCCGCGTGGAGGTACTCGCCGAACGGGTCGTCGCCGGTGCGGGTGATGACGGCGGTGCGGCGCCCGTGCCGCGCCGCGGCGACGGCGACGTTCGACGGGGACCCGCCGAGGTACTTGCCGAAGCTCGTCACGTCCGCAAGGCCGACGCCGATGTCGTTGGGATAGATGTCGACGCTGATGCGCCCCATCGTGAGAACGTCGTAGGTCACGTCGCGGTGCCTTTCCTCGTGAGCCCGGAGGTGGTCCGGACCGGCTTCGCTGCCTGTGGCGCCGGCCACAGGACCACTCTGCAACACATTTAATGTCCTGTCAAAGGTTTGTACTTACATTCGCGCAAGGAGTTCATCCGCGCGCGGGGACCGCCAGCTCACCGGTCATGTACTGGGCGCGCCCGAACCCGAAGGACCAGTCGCCCGCCGAGTTCTCGACGTAGCCGATGAACACGTCCTCGCCCCCCACGCCGGCATCGCCGAGGTTGCGCGCGATCGCCGCGAAGAGGGCCTCCTTGGCCTCCTGGCCGCGGCCGCCCTGCGTGAAGATCTGGATCATCACCACCCCGCCCGAGCGCTCGAACCCGAGCCCCGCATCCTGGGCCACGATCTGGCCGGGTGCGTGCTCGGTGACGATGTGGAAGTAGTCCCGCTCCGGGATGCGGTACTCGGCGAGGATGGCATCGTGGACCGCGCGGCTGATGCGCGCGACCTGGTCGGGGGTACGGCCGGCATTGACGTCGATGCGGACGAGAGGCATACATGCTCCTAACTTTGTGCTGACATAAGCACAATATGCCTATCACCGCCGACTGGCAAGAGTTTGTCCTAACAAACTTACGGATCACGCTTCGCATGTGGCTAGACCACTGTGGACTGACCATTGACGGTGAGCGGCGTCACAGTTAGGCTCCCATTGTTCGGAACGTGGATTCCGTATTGCGAGAATCCCCCGTCATTCTCACTGCACCCCGCGCCCCTGCGCGCGAAGACAAAGGAGTCTTGTGAGTACCTTCAACCAGACCGTCGACCCCTTTGGGGGCCAGCTCGTCCTCGCCGCCCTGCTGGCGGCACTCCCCCTGGTCCTGATGTTCGTCATGCTCGGCGTCTTCCGCGCCAAGGCGTGGAAGGCGGCCGTCGTCAGCCTCGCCGTCTCGATCGTGCTCGCCGTGGCGGTGTGGAAGATGCCGCTCGGCCAGGCCCTCTCGGCCACCGGGGCGGGCGCCTTCTACGGCATGTTCCCCATCCTGTGGATCCTCATCAACGCGCTCTGGGTCTACAAGCTCACGGTGGCCACGCGGTGGTTCGATGTCCTCGGCACCGCCATCCGGTCCATCTCCAACGACCTCCGGATCCTGGCCATCCTGATCGCCTTCTGCTTCGGTGCGCTCCTCGAGGCACTCGCAGGGTTCGGCGCTCCCGTCGCAATCACTGCAGCGATGCTCATGGCCGCGGGCATGAAGCCCCTCAAGTCGGCGGTCGTGTCCCTCCTGGCCAACACGGCCCCTGTCGCGTTCGGCGCCATGGCCTCCCCCGTCATCGCGCTCAGCGGCGTGACCGGCATCCCGCTCGGCACGGTCGCCGCGATGGCCGGCCGCCAGACCCCTTTCCTGGCCCTCATCGTGCCCCTCGTGCTGGTCTTCATCGTGGACGGCCGCCGGGGTGTCCGGCAGACGTGGCCGGCGGCCCTCGTCGGCGGGGCGTCCTTCGCCCTCGCCCAGTTCGTGACCTCGAACTTCTTCGTCGTCGAGCTCACCGACGTCGTCGCCGGCATCGTGGCCATCGCCGCCGTCCTCGGCCTGCTGCGCGTGTGGCAGCCGGCCGCGCCGCTCGAGGCCGAGGGCACAGTCGTGCTCGAGGCAGAGACCGTCGCCGCGCGCGCCGGGGGCGGCTCGGCGCACCGCGCGGGCGGCTCTGCGCACGACGGCGCATCCTCCTCGGGCGGCGGCGTCACCGGCGCTCCGCAGGCCGGTGCGGGCTCGACACCCGCGCGGCCCGCGCCGCGCGAGCTGTGGATGGCCGTTGCCCCCTACCTCATCATCATCGCCGTCTTCTCGCTCTCGCAGATCCCGGCCGTGAAGGCCTGGCTCACGGCCGCGGGCGGCTTCTCCTTCCGCTGGCCGGGTCTGGACGTCGTGAACCCGAGCGGCAAGCAGGTGGCCACCACCACCATGCGCTTCGACCACCTCAAGAGCACCGGGACACTCCTGCTCATCTCGGGCCTCATCACCCTGGCGATCTACCGCATCCCCTTCGGCCGCGGCATCCGCATCTACGGGGAGACCCTCAAGGTCCTGCGCTGGACGATCCTGACCGTCAGCTCGGTGCTCGCCCTGTCCTTCGTCATGAACCTCTCGGGGCAGACCGGGACGCTTGGCGTCGCCCTCGCCTCCGCGGGCGGCATCTTCGCCGTCATCTCCCCCTTGCTGGGATGGATCGGCGTCGCCCTGACCGGATCGGACACCTCGGCGAACTCCCTGTTCGGCCAGCTCCAGGTCACGGCGGCCCAGCACACGGGCCTCTCGCCGGTCCTCATGGCTGCGACCAACTCCTCGGCAGGCGTCCTCGGGAAGATGCTCTCCCTCCAGAACCTCGCCGTGGCCGCCGCCGCGGTGGGGCTCGACGGGTCCGAGAGCACTCTGTTCAGGAAGCTCCTCGGCTGGAGCCTGGGCCTGCTGGCGGTCTTCATGGTCCTCGTCGTCCTCCAGACCGGCGTCCTGTCCTGGATGGTCCCGTGACCGCCGGGGACAGTCCAGCAGCCGGCCCGGCGCCAGCGCTCAGAACCACTTCGAGAAAGGCATCCGCATGACCGTCCACACCCCCGCCCCTGCGGTGGGCACCGCCCCCGCGGAGGGCCCCATACTGATGGCAGCCGAAGGCACCGCAGCGTTCGAGTCCCACCCGCGTGCCACGACGGACCCGGCCGCCCGGGCCGCCGCCTCGACGGACCGTTCGGGCTACGAGCCGGCCACCGTGCCTGACGCGGTCGTGCACGCCGAGTCCGCCGACGACGTCGTCGCCGCTCTCCGCCTCGCGCACGAGCACCGGATCCCCGTGGTCCCCCGCGGGGCCGGGACCGGTCTTGCGGGCGGCGCGAGCGCCCACGCCGGCGAGGTGGTCGTCGACGTGTCGCGCATGAACCGCATCCTCAGCATCGACCCGGTGGAGATGATCGCCGTCGTCGAGCCCGGGGTCCTCAACGCCGAGGTGAACGCCGCGGCGGCCGAGCACGGCCTCTTCTACGCCCCGGACCCTGCGAGCACTGCGATCTGCTCGATCGGCGGCAACATCGCCACCAACGCCGGCGGCATGTGGTGCGCCAAGTACGGCGTGACCCGCGAGTCCGTCCTGGGCCTGCGCGTCGTGCTCCCGGACGGCAGGATCGTCTCGACCGGACGCCGCACCATCAAGGGCGTCACCGGCTACGACCTCAACGCCCTGTTCATCGGCAGCGAGGGGACGCTCGGCATCGTCGTCGAGGCAACCCTCCGACTGCGCCCGCGCCCCGTCCGGACGGAGACCCTCGCGGCCTACTTCGACGACGTCGAGGCGGCCGGCCGCGCGGCCTCGGCCATCACGGCAGCTCGCATCCAGCCCTCGATCCTCGAGCTCATGGACGGCCCGACGCTCGACGCCGTGGACCGCGCCGAGGGCACGCACCACCGCGCGCTCGGCGGGGCCTTCCTCCTGGCCCAGACGGACGGCTACGGGGCCCACCTCGAGCTCGACGCGATCGCGGAGGCCATCGCCCCGTTCGCCACGTCGGTCCACCGGGCGGCGGACACGGCCGAGGCCGAGGCGCTCGTCAAGGCCCGCCGCGACGCGATCCCGTCCCTCGAGCAGCTCGGCAGGGTCTCCATCGGGGACATCGCCGTGCCTCGGGACCGGCTCGCGGAGGCATTCAAGGGCCTCGAGGAGATCGCAGCGCGCACGGGAGTTCGCATCTTCTCGGTCGCCCACGCTGCGGACGGGAACCTGCACCCGATGATCGTCGTGGACCCGAGCGAGTCGATCACCGAGGGGCCCGCCAAGGCGGCACTCGGCGAGATGTTCCGGCTCGCAAAGCGGGTGGGCGGCACACTGACCGGCGAGCACGGCGTGGGCCTGCTCAAGCGCGAGTGGGTACGGGAAGAGCTCGGGGACACCTCCCTCGAGCTGCAGCGGGCCATCCGGGACGTCTTCGACCCGGAGCACATCCTCAACCGGGGCAAGGCGCTCTGAGACCGGGCGGGGCCAGCGATTGACTCCCGGCGCCGGTCCCGCCTAGCGTTCCTATATACGATATTCAATTTCTGCATTGTGAAATTTGCACTGTGAAAGTTCAGGAGTAAGCATGCACCGCCACGTGGAAGCCCACGGACTCAGCGTCGCCGAAGAGCTCTTCGCCTTCGTCCGCGACGAGGCCCTTCCGGGCACCGGCATCGACGAGGACGCCTTCTGGGAAGGCGCTGCCGCCCTGGTGGCCGAGTTCTCCCCCAAGGTCAGCGGGCTGCTCGCAGTCCGCGACCGGATCCAGCAGCAGATCGACGAGTTCCACCGCACCGCGGGCCCGGGGCCGGTGGATCCCGAGGCCTACGAGGCCTTCCTGCGCTCGATCGGCTACCTCGTGGACGAGCCCGCGGACTTCAGCATCTCAACCGAGAAGGTCGACCCGGAGATCGCGACCGTCTCCGGGCCCCAGCTCGTCGTGCCGCTCCTCAACGCCCGCTTCGCGGCCAATGCCGCCAACGCCCGCTGGGGCTCGCTGTACGACGCGCTGTACGGCACCGACGTGATCGACGAGGAAGAGGGCCGGGAGCGCACCGGCGGCTACAACCCGGTCCGCGGCTCCGCCGTCGTCGCCCGGGGCCGCCAGCTCCTCGACGAGCACACGCCCCTCGCCGGCGGCTCGCACGCCGACGTCACCGCCTACCGGGTGGCCGACGGCGCGCTCGTCGCTGAGACGGCACGCGGCGCCGTCGGCCTCGCCGACCCGTCGCAGTTCGTCGGCTTCCGCGGGGACGCCGCCGCGCCCGAGGCGGTGCTGCTGGTCCACCACGGCCTGCACCTGGAGGTCCAGATCGACCGCGCCCACCCGATCGGGGCCGGGGACCCTGCCGGGGTCAAGGACATCGTCCTCGAGTCCGCCGTCACCACGATCATGGACCTCGAGGACTCGGTCGCGGCCGTGGACGCCGCGGACAAGGTCGTGGGCTACCGCAACTGGCTCCAGCTCATGCAGCGCACGCTCACGGCCGAGCTGGAGAAGGGCGGCCGCACCCAGGTCCGCCGGCTCAACCCGGACCGCGTCTACACGGCCCCGGACGGCTCTGAGCTGACCCTGCCCGGCCGCTCGCTCCTGCTCATCCGCCAGGTCGGCCACCTCATGACCAGCGATGCCGTGCTCGACGCCGCGGGGAACCGCGTGCCGGAGGAGATCCTCGACGCGCTCTTCACGGGCCTGGGCTCTGTGCACGACCTGCGCGGAGAGCACGCGGGCGGCAACTCACGGACGGGATCCGTGTACATCGTCAAGCCGAAGATGCACGGCCCTGAGGAGGTCGCCGTCGCATGCGCGCTCCTCGCCGGCGCCGAGAAGGTGCTCGGCCTCGAGCCGCTCACCCTCAAGATCGGCATCATGGACGAGGAGCGCCGCACCTCGTCCAACCTCAAGGCCTGCATCTTCGAGGCCCGCGAGCGCGTCGTGTTCATCAACACCGGGTTCCTGGACCGCACGGGAGACGAGATCCACACCTCGATGCTCGCCGGCCCCGTGGTCCGCAAGGCGGACATGCGCTCGGCCGCCTGGATCAAGGCGTACGAGGACGCCAACGTGGACATCGGGCTCGAGTGCGGCTTCCGCGGCCGTGCCCAGATCGGCAAGGGCATGTGGGCGGCCCCGGACAACCTCGCGGACATGCTCGCCCAGAAGGTCGCCCACCCGCTCGCCGGCGCGGACTGCGCGTGGGTGCCGTCGCCGACTGCGGCGACCCTGCACGCGATCCACTACCATCAGGTGGACGTCGACGCGCAGCAGGCCGAGCTCGGCCGGGAGCGCCGCTCGGCCCGGCGCGAGCTGCTGACCATCCCGCTCGGTGATCCGGCCGAGTGGGACGCCGAGGCGCGGCGCAGCGAGCTGGACAACAACATCCAGAGCACGCTCGGCTACGTGGTGCGCTGGGTCAACGCGGGCGTGGGCTGCTCCAAGGTCCCGGACATCCACGGCACGGCCCTCATGGAGGACCGCGCCACCTGCCGGATCAGCTCCCAGCACGTGGCCAACTGGCTCCTGCACGGCGTCATCACGGAGCAGGAGGTCGAGGAGTCCCTGCGGCGCATGGCCGTGGTGGTGGACGAGCAGAACGCCGGGGACCCGGACTACATCCCGATGTCCCCCGGCTTCGAGACGGAGGCGTTCCAGGCCGCCCGCGAGCTCGTGCTCGAGGGCGCGGCCCAGCCTGCCGGCTACACCGAGCCCATCCTCCACCGCCGCCGCGCGGCCCAGAAGGCCGCGCACGAACTCACCAGGAGCGCCTCATGAGCCTGACCCTCTCCACCGCCCAGGCCATCATCGCCGAGGCCTTCGACGCGGGCCGGGAGCGCGAGTTCAAGCCGCTGACCGTCGTCGTCCTCGACGCAGGCGGCCACGTCATCGCCGCCGCGCGCCAGGACGGCGCCTCGAACAGCCGCTTCGAGATCGCCCAGGGCAAGGCGTACGGCGCCCTCTCGCTCGGGATGGGCTCGCGTGCCCTCATGGAGCGCGCCGAGCAGCAGCCGTACTTCATCGCCGCGGCCGCCGCTGCCATCGGCGGCCGCCTCATCCCGGTTCCGGGAGGGGTGCTCGTCCGCGGCGACGACGGCGCGCTCGTGGGCGCGGTGGGCATCAGCGGGGACACCTCGGACAACGACGAGGCGGCCGCCTCGGTCGCGGCCAAGGCGGCGGGCCTCACGCCTCAGGTCGCCTGACCCCCGGCACAGCAGCGTGGGGGGGCCCCCCCCCCCGGGGGGGGGGGCGGGGGGGGGGGGGGGGGGGGGGCCCGCCGCCGCGCGC
>NZ_JBDFRB010000001.1:394038-422121 GCF_039615075.1 Sinomonas halotolerans
CGCCCGCGGGGGCCCCCCCCCCGGGGGGGGGCCCCCCCCCCGCGCCCGCCCCCCCCCCCCCCCCCGGGGGGGCCCCCCCCCCCGGGGGGGGGCCCCGCCACTGGCGTGTCCTGGGGACGCGGCCCGCTACCGCAGCACCACGGTCCGGTTCCCGTTGAGGATCACGCGGCCCTCGCAGTGCCAGCGCACGGCGTTGGAGAGCGCCTTGCATTCGGCGTCGCGGCCCACTGCCACGAGGTCCTCGGGCGAGTGGGTGTGGTCCACCTCGATCACCTGCTGGGCGATGATGGGCCCCTCGTCCAGTTCGGCGTTGACGTAGTGGGCCGTGGCACCCACGGTCTTGACCCCGCGCTCCCACGCCTGGTGGTACGGCTTGGCGCCCTTGAAGGACGGCAGGAACGAGTGGTGGATGTTGATCACCCGTCCGGACATCCTCGTGGCGAGCGCGTCCGAGAGCACCTGCATGTACCTCGCGAGGACCACGAGCTCCGCGCCGGTGGACTCCACGAGGGAGAGCAGCTTGGCCTCCGCCTCGGGCTTGGTCTCCCTGGTCACGGGGATGCAGTGGTACGGGATGCCGTGCCACTCCACGAGGCCGCGGTGGTCCTCGTGGTTGGAGACCACGGCCACGATCTCGATCGGCAGCTCCCCGATCCGCGCGCGGAAGAGGAGGTCGTTGAGGCAGTGCCCGAACTTGGAGACCATGACGAGCACGCGGGTACGCTCGGCGGCCGGGCGCAGCGCCCATTCCATCCCGAACCTCGCCGCGACGGCCTCGAACTCGGCGCGTAGGCGCCCGACGGCGTCGTCCGCAGCGGGCGCGCCGGCCGCGCCCTCCGCGGTGCCCGCCTCCGCGGCCCCGCCGTCCGGGCCCTCGAAGTGCACCCGCATGTAGAAGTGCCCGCCGCGGCGGTCCCCGAACTGCTTGATGTCCACGATGTCGCAGCCGCGCTCGGCGAGGAACCCGGAGACCGCGTACACGATCCCGGGCCCCTCGGCGCAGTCGAGCGTCAGGACGTACTCTCGCGCTGCCCCGGCCATGCCTACGCCACCTCCCGCGCTGCGGTCCCGTCCACGGCGAGCCCGCGCACGGCGGCCCCGCGCAGGGCGGCCCCGTGTGCCGCGGCCCCGCGTGCCGCGAATTCGCGCATCGCGTCCACGAGCCAGCGGCCCACGTGGTCCGCGAACGAGGCCCGCGGGAGGACCCGGTAGTCCTCCTCGCCGGTCTTCCACAGGAGCACGGGCACGTGGTCCAGGACCGTCGCGATCGCGGTCCCGACGGCGAAGTGCCGCGGGTGCAGGTCGTAGGAGACGCCCTTCTCGAGCACGGCGCGCGCGCTCGGCCCGGAGAGGGCGAACGTGGTGCGGTTGGCGGAGAGGTCGACGACGGCGCCCGGCACCCTCGCGCCCGGCTCGCCGAGCGCTGCCCCCAGGCGGGCGGCCTCGGCGGGGCCGAGGTCTTCGGCGCCGGAGCCGTCGCCGCTGCCTTCCTGGCCCTGCTCCTCGCGCCTCTCCTCGCCCCGCTCCTGGCCGATGGCCAGGTACTCACTCGGCCCGATCCACACGACCGTGTACCCGCCGCCGCTCGTCGTCCGGCCGTGGCCGCTGGGCAGCGGCGCGCCGAGCGCGGACTCGAGCGCCACGGCGCCGGGCGTGCCGGGCACGGCGCGCAGGCCGATCTGGGTCAGGAACGGGATCTCGCGGAGCGAGACCGACCGGGCCGGATCGGCGGCGGTGGCCGCCGACGCCGCGGCGAACGCCTCGGCCAGCTGATGGGCCGGGCTGCGGCGCAGCGCCGGGGCCCCGGCCAGGTTCGGAGCCGTCTTCTCGGCCGTCGTCCCAGTCGTCGGCTGGGGGGTCTTCTCAGCAATCGTCTCAGCCATCACGGCGCTTCCCTTCGGGGTCGAACAGGACGGTCTCACCGACCAGGACATCCACGAGCCGGTCCCCGGCGACGGCGGTGAGGGTCTCGCCGATCCGGTTGCGGCCGTTCTTGATGAGGGCCAGGGCGAACGAGCGCCCCAGCGCCGCCGAGTGGTAGCTCGACGTGACGTGGCCCTGCATGGGCACGGGCCCGTAGGCGGGGCTCGCGCTGATCCCCTGCTCGATCACCTGCGTGCCCTCCGGGAGGCGGAAGGACGGGTCGACCGGCGTCAGGGAGACCATGTGCTTGCGGTCCGTGCGGGCCGTGTCGATGCGCGAGTAGGAGCGCCTGCCCACGAAGTCCTTGACCTTGGAGACGATCCACTCCATGCCCGCGTCCTGCGGGGTCACGGTGCCGTCGGTGTCCTGCCCGACGATCGGGTAGCCCTTCTCGGCGCGGAGCACGTGCATGGTCTCGGTGCCGTAGGGCGTGATGTCGAACTCCGCGCCGGCCGCGGCCACGTCCTCCCACACCTGCAGCCCGTACCACGTGGCCACGTTGATCTCGAAGGCGAGCTCGCCGGAGAACGAGATGCGGCACACGCGGGCGGGGATGCCGGAGGCGAGGGTCGTCTCGCGCCAGGCCATGAACGGGAAGGCCTCGTTGTCCACGTCCAGCTCCGGGGCCACCTTCGCGATGACCTCCCGCGACTTGGGGCCCACGACCGCGACCGTGGTCCACTGCTCGGTCACGGACGTGAAGTTCGCGTCGAGCTCGGGCCACTCGGTCTGGTGCCACTCCTCGAGCCAGTCGAGCACCTTCGCGGCGCCGCCGGTCGTCGTCGTCATGAAGAAGCGGTCCGCATCGAGGCGCAGGGTCACGCCGTCGTCGAAGATCATGCCGTCGGGGGTGCACATGACCCCGTACCGGCCCAGGCCCGGGCTGAGCTTCTTGAACGCGTTGGTGTAGATGCGGTTGAGGAACTCCCCCGCGTCCGCGCCCCAGATCTCGATCTTGCCCAGGGTCGTGGCGTCCATGAAGCCCACCGACTCGCGCACCGCTCGGCACTCGCGCAGCACCGCCTCGTCCATGGACTCGCCCGGCTTCGGGAAGTACCACGGGCGCAGCCACTGGCCCACGAACTCGAACTTCGCCCCGTGCTCCACGTGCCACGGGTGGATGGACGTGATGCGCTCGGGGTCGAACAGGTCGCCGCGCTTG
This sequence comes from Sinomonas halotolerans, assembly GCF_039615075.1. NCBI lineage: Bacteria > Bacillati > Actinomycetota > Actinomycetes > Micrococcales > Micrococcaceae > Sinomonas > Sinomonas halotolerans. The sequence continues at coordinate 397,124 of NZ_JBDFRB010000001.1, forward strand.
CGGCCCGCCACGGCCGCGAACGCGACGGGGGCGTACGGCGCGCGGAACGTCGTGGTGCCGATCGAGCCGATGCCCGGGACGGCGTCCGTTCCGGCTCCGGCGTCCCCCTTGAGCGCTGCTGCGATGACGCCGATGGCGTTCACGCCGGAGGTCTTGCCCTGGTCGTTCGCCGTCGAGATGGAGGTGTACCGCTTGACGTGCTCCACGGAGCGCATGCCGGCCCCGGTGGCCCGGAGCACATCGTGCACCGTCTGGTCGCGCTGGAAGTCCACGAAGTGGGTGTCCCAGTCGGCCGGCCCGCCGGTCTCGCCCGGGACGAGCCACACCTGGCGCGTGGGCGCGGAAGCGACGGCGGGGTGGGCCGGGAGGCTCGAGGCGTGAACGCCGTCGTCCGTCACGAAGCCCGCGTTGAACGCGGCGACCGCGCCGGCGTGCGCGCCCTCGGCGACGCAGTCCGCGAGCGCGTACGAGCCGCGGGCGGACCCGACCACCTGCTGGGCCGCGACCGTGCTGGCCGGGACGAACCCGGCGAGCTCCTCGTCCCAGCGCAGGCGCCCCTGGCGCTGGCTGAACAGGTGCACCACGGGGCTCCAGCCGCCCGAGACGGCGAGGAGGTCCGCCTCGATCCGCTCGGGCGCTCCGGTCAGGTTCACGGTGCCGTCGCCTGCGGAAGCCAGGCCGCGGACGACGACGGCACCCAGCCGGGCGCCCCTCTCGCCTTCCTCAGTGCCCACCACGGCAGAGCCGGCGATGACGCGCAGGCCTGCGGCCTCGGCGGCGAGGGCGGCCTCGGTCCTCTCCTCGCGGGCATCCACCACCGCGGCGACCGGCAGGCCGGCAGCGGCGAGGTCGAGGGCCGTGGCGTAGGCCGAGTCGTTGGTCGTGAAGACCACTGCGGAGGAGCCGGGGCGCACGCCGTAGCGGTTGAGGTAGGTGCGGGCGGCGGAGGCGAGCATGATGCCGGGCCGGTCGTTGTCGGCGAAGACCACGGGGCGCTCGTGGGCGCCGGTCGCGAGGACCACCTGCTGGGCGCGGATGTGCCACAGGCGCTGCCGGGAGACTCCCTGGGCGTTGAGCGAACGGGCGCGCTCGGTGCCGAGGTGGTCGGTGCGGGACTCGAGGGCCACGATGTAGTTCGAGTCGTAGGAGCCGAACGCGTTCGTGCGGGTCAGGACCGTGACCTCGTCCGCCGCGGCGAGCTCCGCGGCCGCCGCCGCGATCCACTCCGGCGCGGGGACGCCGTCGACCGTCTCCCCCGGGGAGGAGAGCAGCGACCCGCCCAGCTCGGGCTGGTCGTCGACGAGGACCACGCGCGCACCGGACGCGGCGGCCCTGCGCGCGGCGGAGAGGCCCGCCGGGCCGCCGCCCACGACGAGGACGTCGGTGTGGACGTGCTTCTTGTCGTACACGGCCTCGTCCTTGCGGGGGTCGAGCTGGCCCAGGCCCGCCAGGTACTGCGCCTCGAGGCCGTCCGTGAGCTCCACGGTCGTGGCCGGGAGCATCGACTCGTCCACGCCGCCGGCGCCGCGGTCCTTGACCTTGAGCAGGGCGTTGGGCTCCTCTACGCCGGCGGCGAGGATGCCGCGCGACCGGCCCAGGTACATGGACGGCCCGGCCTCGATCACGCCGTTGGCCAGGAGGGCCGAGGCGACCGTGTCGCCCGCCAGGCCCGTGTACTCGGTGCCGTCGACCGTGAAGGAGATGACGTTGTCGTGCGCGACCCGGGCGGCGGGCGCCTGCTCGCGGGAGAGGCGGAACGGCTGGGGGGACTCGGGGGTCACTGCTGGCCTCCATTCGTGCCGGCGGGCACTGCTGCCGCAGCCTGGGCCTGCGCGGCGCCCGTGTAGATGCTCTTGAACTCGTAGGTGACGGTGTCCCGGACGGCGTTGAACCAGGCCCGGCAGCCGGCGGTGTGGACCCACCGCTCCGCGAACGCGCCCTTGGGGTTCTCGCGGTAGAACAGGTACTTGGCCCACTCGGCGTCGGTGAGCTCGGACGGGTTCTCGGGGTAGGCCACGTGTGCCTGGCCGCCGTAGTGGAACTCTGTCTCGTCGCGGGGCCCGCAGTGGGGGCAGGTGATGAGCAGCATGTCGGTGCTCCCTTCTCGCTAGTGGGCCACGGCGGCGGCGCCGTGCTCGTCGATGAGGGCCCCGGTCTCGAAGCGCTCGAGCGCGAACGGGGCGTTGAGGTCGTGCGGGGTGTCCGTGGCGATCGTGTGCGCCATGGTCCAGCCGGCGCCCGGGGTGCCCTTGAAGCCGCCCGTCCCCCAGCCGCAGTTGACGTACATGCCCTCCACGGGCGCCTTGCCCACGATCGGGGACGCGTCGAGCGTGACGTCCACGATCCCGCCCCACGTGCGCAGGAGGTGCGCCCGGGCGAAGATCGGGAAGAGCTCGACGGCCGCGGCCATCTGCTCCTCGATGACGTGGAACGCACCGCGCTGGCCGTAGCCGTTGTAGGAGTCGATGCCCGCGCCCATGACGAGCTCGCCCTTGTGCGCCTGGGAGACGTACACGTGGACGTGGTTGGACATGACCACGGTCGGGTGGACCGGCTCATGCAGCTCGGAGACGAGCGCCTGGAGCGGGTGGGACTGGATGGGCAGGTCGAAGCCGGCGAGCTTGGCCAGGACCGAGGAGTGCCCCGCCGCGCACAGCGCGACCTTGTCCGTGGCGATCGTGCCGCGGCTGGTCTGTACGCCCACCACTCGGTTGCCGTCCTTGACGAAGCCCGTGACCTCGCAGTTCTGGATGATGTCCACGCCGAGCTCGTCCGCCTTGCGGGCGAACGCCCACGCGACGTGGTCGTGCTTGGCGATGCCCGCGCGGGGCTGGTAGGTCGCGCCGAGGACCGGGTAGCGGATGTCCTCGGAGGTGTTGAGGATCGGGCAGAGCTCCTTGACCTGGTCCGGCTCGAGCCACTCGGCGTCCACGCCGTTGAGCCTGTTCGCGCCGACGCGGCGGACGGACTCGCGGACGTCCTGGAGGGTGTGCGCGAGGTTCATGACGCCGCGCTGGCTGAAGAGGAAGTCGTACTCGAGCTCCTCGGGGAGCTGCTCCCACAGCTTCAGGGAGTGCTCGTAGATTGCCGCGGACTCGTCCCACAGGTAGTTCGAGCGGATGATCGTCGTGTTCCGAGCCATGTTGCCGCCGGCGAGCCAGCCGCGCTCGAGGACCGCGATGTTGGTCATGCCGTGGTGGGCCGCGAGGTAGTACGCGGTGGCGAGGCCGTGGCCGCCGCCGCCCACGATCACGGCGTCGTACGAGGGCTTCGGATCCGGGTTGCGCCAGAGGAAGTCCGGGTGTTCGGGCAGGAGGTCCGCCATCACTGCGCTCCGTTCGTGTGGGTCAGGGTCGGGTAGAGGGGGTGCTTGTCGGCGAGGACGGCGACGCGGGAGCGCAGCGAAGCCGCCAGCCCGTCGTCGAACTCGGGCTTGAGGGCGGCCGCGATGATGTCCGCGACCTCGGTGAACTCCGCCGCGCCGAAGCCGCGGGTCGCGAGCGCCGGGGTGCCAATCCGCAGGCCCGAGGAGACCATCGGAGGCCGCGGGTCGAACGGCACGGCGTTGCGGTTGACCGTGATGCCGATGCGGTGCAGGCGGTCCTCGCCCTGCTGGCCGTCCAGGTCGGAGTGGCGCAGGTCCACGAGGACCAGGTGCACGTCGGTGCCGCCGTTGACGACGCCGATCCCCGCCTGGGCGAGATCCTCCGCCAGGAGCCGCTCGGCGATGATCCGTGCACCCTCGAGGGTGCGGCGCTGGCGGTCGGCGAACTCGTCGGTCGCGGCAAGCTTGAACGCCACGGCCTTGCCCGCGATCACGTGCTCGAGGGGGCCGCCCTGCTGGCCGGGGAAGACTGCCGAGTTGACCTTCTTGGCCAGGCCAGCGTCGTTGGTGAGGATGATGCCGCCGCGGGGACCGTCGAGGGTCTTGTGCGTCGTCGTCGTGGTGACGTGGGCGTGCGGGACGGGATTCGGGTGCAGGCCCGCGGCGACGAGGCCGGCGAAGTGGCTCATGTCCACGAGGAGGTACGCGCCCACCGTGTCCGCGATGCGGCGGAACTCGGCGAAGTCGAGCTGACGGGAGTAGGCCGACCAGCCGGCGATCATGAGCTGTGGCCGGTGTTCGAGGGCGAGGCGCTCCACCTCCGCCATGTCGATGCGGTGGTCCTCCTCGGACACCTGGTACGGGACGACCTTGTAGAGCCTGCCCGAGAAGTTGATCTTCATCCCGTGCGTGAGGTGGCCGCCGTGCGCGAGGTCGAGGCCCATGATCGTGTCGCCCGGCGTGATGAGCGCGTGCATCGCGGCGGCGTTGGCCTGCGCGCCCGAGTGCGGCTGGACGTTGGCGTACTCGGCGCCGAAGAGGGCCTTGGCCCGGTCGATCGCGAGCTGCTCGATCACGTCCACATGCTCGCAGCCGCCGTAGTAGCGCTTGCCCGGGTAGCCCTCGGCGTACTTGTTGGTCAGGACCGAGCCCTGCGCCTGCATGACCGAGGTCGGGGCGAAGTTCTCGGACGCGATCATCTCGAGTGTGCCCTGCTGGCGCCCGAGCTCGGCCGCGATCGCGGCCGCAACCTCGGGATCAGCCTGCGTGAGCGGGAGATCGAGAAGGTTCTCCATCATGCCTCCTGGTATCTGACATCACCGTTGATATCTGACTAATCATCAACTGATATATTAGTTCTGAGCTCGATAGTATGGTTCATGTCACAGGGAGTCAACCGGGCCCCCGGAAGGAGTCGGAAGGTGACCACAGCGGCTGTGGAGGGAACGGCGTCGCCCGCCTCCCTCGCGGAGCAGGCGTACCTCACGGTGCGGGACCGGCTCATCATGCTCGAGATCCGCCCCGGCGATCCCATCAACGACACGGCGCTCGCGGCCGAACTCGGAGTCGGCCGCACACCCGTGCGCGAGGCTCTCAAGAGGCTCGAAGTCGATCACCTCGTCGTCTCGTACCCGCGCCGCGGCACCTTCGCGACCATCGTGGACATCACCGAGCTCGCGGACGTCTCCGAGATCCGGGAGCAGCTGGAGCCGCTGGCAGCGCGCCGCGCGGCGCAGGCGGCGTCACCGGCGATGCGCGCGCGGCTGCGGGAGACAGCCGGGCGGATCGAGGGTCTCGCCGAGCCCATCGACCAGCGCGAGCTCATGCGCTACGACATCACGGTCCACCGGCTCATCTACGAGGCCGCCGGCAACCCCCACCTGACCGACGCGCTCATCCGCTACGACAACCTCGCGACCCGCATCTGGTGCCTCGTCCTGGACAAGGTGCCCTCCGTGTCCGGGCACATCAAGGAGCACGCCGAGCTCCTGCGCGCGATCGCCGACGGCGACGCCGAGGCCGCGGGCACCATGGCCCTCGAGCACGTGACGAGCTTCGAGAAGACGATCCGCACCGTCCTCTGACCGGCCGCTCCCGCGCGCCAGGTGACGCGCCGGCAGTCCGCCCGCCGGCCGCGTGGCGTTCACGGCCTGCGCCTCGAGAAGGGCTACAAACTCTGGGGCACGGACATGTCCAGGTTCGAGGCGCTGGCGGAGCGCAGCGCGGCCACCCCCGCGAAGACCCTGCGCTGCCTCACGGTCGACGACGGCGGCATGCCCGCGCCGGGGAGGCCGCCGTCGTCGTCCGCCGGCATGGCGGGTCCGGGACTAAGCCCCCCGATCAGGCAGGCGCCCGCTTCGCGCCGGCCCCGAGCCTGGCCGAGACGGCGGCTGCCGTCTCGATGACGGCCGCGGCAAGCAGTGCCGCTGCCTCACCCTGTGCCCGCGAGCGGGGGGCAGAGGCCGTAACGCAGCCGACCATCCGGTTCCGATAGTCGTACACGGGCGCGGAGACGCCGAATTCCTCGGGCGTCGTGCCTCCGTCGTTCACGGCAACGCCAGCGTTCCGGACATCGGCGAGCTCGCGGGCCGCGGCGCTCCTACTCCGTTCGCCGAGGACCACCGCCCCGCTCTCGAGGAGACTCATTGCCTCCTCGCGCCCGGCGCCTGCGAGGAAGACGCGCACGGACGAGGAGGCGAATTTTTTGTACCTCGTACCGATCGACGCCGTGTGCTTGACCTGGTGCGGGCTCGGGACCTGCTCGACGACGATCGCCTCCTCGCCGTTCCACACCGCGAGCGCGCTCGTCTCCCCCGTGCGGTCGGTCAGCTCCTCCAGATAGGGCAGGGCGGCGCGCCGGACGTCGAGGTCGGCAAGGAGCGGGCCGGACAGGGCGAGGAGGCCGAGACCGAGCCGGTACCGGCCGGTCGCCTCATCGCGCTGGACATAGCCGGCCTCAGCGAGACCGCTGAGGATACGGGAGACCGTGCTCTTGTGCAGCCCCACACGCTGGGCAATCTCAGTGACACCGAGGATCGGCTTCTCGATCGAGAACGCCTCGAGCACCCCGAGGCCATTGAGCAGGGATGCGGCGGCCCCCTGCGGGGCCTCGTCGCTGGTACGGGGGCGTCCTGCCACGGTGCACTTCCTTACGCTCGACTGGACTCACCCATCTTAGAGTCCACGATCATCTTCGCCGCAACCCTTGTCGGATGCTAGGACAGCAACTATTTTGGTTTCACAGCAACACCATGTGTGATCCACCTCACGTGCAAAATGTCTTACTTGCCCGAAACCTACGTTGCTTTCTCAACAAATAGATTGTGAAGCGAGCAACCCGCGACCTGCGTTCGGCCCAGACCGGCAGTATCGAAAGGAAAGCCACATGAAGCGTATCGGCGTTGACGTCGGTGGCACATTCACCGACCTCTACTTCTCCGACGATGAAGTCGGAAAAGCTGTCATCGAGAAGGTCCCCTCCACCCCGGACGATCCGTCGCGGGCAGTCATCGACGGCCTGAAGCGGCTCGTGGCCAAGGCGGGCACGAGCCTGGCCGAGGTCGACCAGCTGGTCCACGGCACCACGGTGGCCACGAACATCGCCCTGACGCACACCGGGGCCGAGGTCGGCATGATCACCACAGAGGGCTTCCGGGACATCCTCCACATCGCCCGGCACAAGAAGCCGCACAACTTCTCGCTGCAGCAGGACATGCCGTGGCAGACCAAGCCCCTCATCAAGCGCCGTCATCGTCTGACCGTCAAGGAGCGCATCACTGCCCCGAACGGCGAGGTCCTGGTTCCGCTGGATGACGACGAGGTCCGTGACCGCGTGCGGGAGCTGAAGGCGGCCGGCGTCGAGGCGATCGCCGTCTGCCTGCTGCACTCCTACCTGAACCCCGCCCATGAGCAGCGGATCGGCCAGATCGTCACCGAGGAGTTCCCCGAGGCCTACCTGTCCCTGTCCAGCGACATCGTGCCGCTGTACCGGGAGTACGAGCGGTTCTCCACCACCGCCCTCAACGCCTACGTGGGGCCCAAGGTCTCCAAGTACCTGGCCCGGCTCGCCTCCCAGGTCAGGGCACTCGGCTACCAGCGCGAGGTCCTCCTCATGCAGTCCTCGGGAGGCATGGTGCCGATCAAGGAGGCCGCCAAACGGCCGGTCACGCTGATGATGTCCGGGCCGGTCGGCGGCCTGATCGGCGGCATGTGGGCCGGGCGCCAGTCCGGCTTCGAGAACGTCGTCACCCTGGACATCGGTGGAACCTCGGCGGACATCGGCGTCGCCTACCAGGGCGAGCTGCGCATGCGTCACCTGCTGGACACCAAGATCGGCGACCACCAGGCCATGGTGCCCATGGTGGACATCGACACGATCGGCGCGGGCGGCGGCTCCATCGCCTATGTCGACGCCGGCGGGGTCTTCCGCGTCGGCCCCCAGTCCGCCGGTGCCGTTCCGGGCCCGGTCTGCTATGGCCGCGGCGGAACGGAGCCGACGTCGACGGACGCCCAGCTCATTCTCGGCCGCATGCGCGACCGCCGCACCCTGGCCGGCGCCGACATGAGCCTCGACGTCGCGGCTTCGCGGACCGCGATGGCCAAGGTCGCAGACCAACTCGGCATGAGCGTCGAGGAGGCAGCGCTCGGTGCCCTGCAGATCCAGAAGTTCGGCATGACCCAGGCGATCGAGCAGAACTCGGTGCGCCGCGGCTACGACCCGCGTGACTTCACCCTGGTCGCCGCGGGCGGTGCCGGTGCACTGTTCGCCTGCGAGATCGCGGCCGAGCTCGAGGTCCCGAAGGTGCTGATCCCGGCCCACCCGGGCATTATCGCTGCGACCGGCCTGCTGGCCACCGACGAGAAGTACGAGTTTGTGGCCACCCGGCGGTTCACGTTCGCCAACGCGGATTCCGCCGCCATCCAGACCTCCTACGAGGCACTCGAGCGCGAGGCCCACGCGCAGCTGGATGCTGAGGACGTGCCCGCCGAACGGCGCAAGCTCGTCTGGCTCGCCGACGCACGCTACGAGGGCCAGGGCTACGAGATCCGCTTCGTCGCCCCCGAAGGGCCGGTCAACCAGGCCTGGCTCAAGACGGCCGAGGCGGCCTTCCACGACGCCCACTTCGAAGAGTACGGCCACCGCTTCAAGAACGGCACGGTCGAGGTCATCAACATCCGCGTCGACGCCAGCGCCGTGATGGATGAGCTGCCCACGCCGGAGGTGACATCGTCCGGTTCCCTCCATGAGGCCCTCGTGGAGACCCGCGCGGTGACGTTCGAGCAGGACGGCAAGCCCGTCACGGTGGACACCCCCTTCTACGACCGGGAGAGGATGGGAGTCGGCACCACCTTCATCGGCCCTGCCATCATCGAGCAGTACGACTCCACCGTGGTCGTCCCCCCGATGTTTTCCGGAACAGTGGACTCGGCCGGCAACCTCGTCATCGACTGCCCGGCCGCCACCCAGACCGCTGAGAAGCTCGCCACCCCGATCCTGATGCGCGTGATCGGCGGCGCCCTGAACTCCGCGGCGAAGGAAATGGCCTCGGTGCTGTTCCGCATGGCCTACTCCTCGATCATCCGCGAGTCCGAGGACCTCGGCGCGGGACTGTTCGACAAGGACGGCAACGTCCTGGCGGAGTCGGACTCCACGCCGATGTTCATGGGCTCCATGCCCAAGATCGTCAAGGGCGTCATCTCAGTCCTGGGCGAGGACATCCACGAGGGCGATGTCATCCTGCACAACGACCCCTACCTCGGCGCGACCCACTCCCCCGACGTGGCGATCATCGAACCGATCTTCCACGACGGGCAGCTCGTGGGCTTCGCCGGCGCCTCCGGCCAGCTGATCGACAACGGCGGCGCCTACTCCGGGCTGATGGTGGACATCCAGGACATCCAGTCCGAGGGCACCATCTTCCGGGCCGTGAAGGTCTACGAGAAGGGCGTCCGGCAGGAGTCCCTGATCCGGCACATCCTCAACAACACCCGCACGCCCACCTCGAACGAGGGCGACTTCCAGGCCATGATCGCCGCGTGCGAGCTGGCCAAGTCCCGCTATCTCGCCCTCATCGAGCGCTACGGCTTCGACGCGGTGCGCGAGGCCGGCCAGAGCTGGATCGACTACTCGGAGCGCATGCTGCGCCAGGAGATCGCCAAGATCCCGGACGGCGTCTACGAGACCGAGGTCGGCTACCTGGACGACGACGGGCGCAACTACGGCAAGAAGCTGCCGATCAAGGTCAAGGTCATCATCGAGGGCGACGAGATCACCTACGACCTCACCGGCTCCGCCGATCAGGTGCCCACAGCCTACAACTGCGCCTTCGAGGGAACCACGGTCTCGGCGTTCACCTTCATCACCCGGATGATGTTCCTCGACGAGGTCGCGTTCCCGGTGTTCGTGCCGCAGAACGAGGGCATGCTCAAGCCGCTGAAGGTGATCGCCCCGGAGGGCACCATCTTCAACCCCAAGTACCCGGCTGCGACCTTCTCGCGGTTCTCCCAGGTCCAGCGCGCCGTCGACCTCGCCCTGCGCGCACTCGCCCCGGTGATCCCCGACCGCGTGACCGCCGGCAACTCCGCCCACATCCACTTCATCTCCTACTCGGGATGGGACGAGAAGCAGGGCGAGTACTGGGTCTACCTCGAGGTCAACGAGGGATCCTACGGTGCCCGGGCCACGAGCGACGGTCCGGACTCCGTGGACAACCTCATCGCCAACACGCGGAACAACCCGATCGAGGAACTCGAGTGGCGGTTCCCAATGCGCACCGACCGCTACGAGCTGCGGTCCGAGCCCGCGGCCGCCGGTGAGTTCCGCGGAGGCATCGGCATCGTGCGCGAGAACACGTTCCTGACTGACACGGCGATCACCTGCGAGGGCGAACGCCATGATTCCGACGAGCCGTGGGGTGCGTTCGGTGGCCACGACGGCCTCAACGGCTCGCTGGTGAAGAACCCGGGCCGGGCAGGCGAAGAGTCCTGGCCGTCCAAGGTGACCGGTCGCCAGCTGATGGCCGGGGACTCCCTCCAGATCACCGTGCCCAGCGGCGGCGGCTTCGGCGATCCCCTCCGGCGCGATCCGGAGAAGGTCCTCGAAGACGTCCTCGACGGCTTCACCACCCTCGAGGCCGCGCAGCGCGACTACGGCGTGGTGATCGACGCGACCACCATGACTGTCGACACCGCGCTCACCGCGGAACGCCGGTCCCCGGCAACCGCCTACGCCACGCTCTAGTTCCGCAGCACCCAGCAACACACAGCAACACCGAGCAACACCCAGCAACACCCAGCAACACCGCATTGAATCCACTCACTGAGGCGGCCGGGGGGACGCACACCGTCCCACCCGGCCGCCTCCTTCTGTGCCCACCTCCCACCCATAACCGCCTCTCCCCAGGAGAACCCATGGAAGCCACACCCAGCACCCGCAAGACCGCGGTCGAGCCGTCCCCGATCGCTCCGACACCGCACGCTTCCCACGAGCTGCCCCCCGCCGCCGGGCAGCTCACCGCGAAGGACGTCCGCATCGCCACGTGGATCTGCTTCTTCGCGTGGACCTTCGCCGTGTACGACTTCGTCCTGTTCGGCAATCTGCTGCCCGTCCTCGCCGCCGAGCTCGGCTGGGCTCCGGCGCAGTCCACCGAGGTGAACACCTGGGTGACGGCCGGGACGGCGCTCGTGGCCTTCGCCGTCGGACCGCTCGTGGACAGGATCGGGCGCCGCAAGGGCATTCTCATCTCCGTCATCGGCGCGGCCGTCGCGTCATTGCTGACGGCAGTCGCCGGCTGGGCCATCGGCGTCGTGGGCGGGCTAGGCATCGTCCTCCTGATCCTCGTGCGCTCGGCAGCCGGGCTCGGCTACGCCGAACAGTCAGTGAACGCCGCGTACCTCAACGAGCTGTTCGCCCACGCCTACTCCGACCCGGCCAAGGCAAGGCGCCGCGGCCTCATCTACTCCCTCGTCCAGTCGGGCTGGCCGATCGGATCGGTCCTCGCGGCAGCATCGATCTACCTCCTGTTCCCCGTGGGCGGGTGGGCACTCTGCTTCATCGTCGCCGCCTTCCCCGCGATCTTCATCGTCATCGCCGGGCGCTGGCTCAAGGAGAGCCCTCAGTTCGAGGCGCACAGGCATGAGAGCCATGGCGCCTCTCCGCTCGTCGAGGCATTCCGCGGCGAATCCCTCCGCTCGACCGTCGTGATCGGCCTGTCCTTCATGCTCAACTGGGTCGGCGTCCTCGTCTTCGCCATCCTCGGAACCTCCCTCCTGAGCGCCCCGGACGGCAAGGACATCCCCTTCACCAACGCCCTCGTCATCCTCGTGGTCTCCAACGCCACCGCGTTCGCCGGCTACGTCTTCCACGGATGGCTGGGCGACAGGATCGGCCGGCGCAACACCATTGCCCTCGGCTGGATCCTGTGCGGGGCCTCGTTCACCGCCATGCTGCTCGCGCCCTCGGGCAACTTCGGCGTCGTCGTCGCCCTGTACAGCGCGGGCCTGTTCTTCCTCATCGGCCCGTTCTCCGCGCTGCTGTTCTTCAACGGAGAGAGCTTCCCCGTCCGGACGCGCGCCACCGGCGGCTCGATCATCAACGCCGGCGGGCAGGTCGGGGCCATCATCAGCAGCTTCCTCATCACGCTCGCCCTCGGCGCCGGGTGGACGTGGAGCACCGCAGCTTTCTGGATCGGCTGCGTGCCCATCTTCGCCTCTGGGCTCCTCATCCTGGGCGCGAGGAACGTCCACCCCCACCACGTCCGCCAGGACTAGTCCGGGCTCCGCAGAAGAAAGTTCCAGCACCCCCTTGTGCGTTGCTGGATAAGCAAATAGATTGGTTCTACAGCAACAGATGAGGCGTGAATCACATGCACTGCCATCGTTGCTAAGACAGCAATTCGTCCCCATACTCAGCAACCCCCTAGGAGATCCGCCATGAGCCAGGACACCGCAGTCAGCCAGGACATCGAAACCCGTCTCGCAGCAGTGCTCGAGGAGGCCTTCGAAGCCGGCACGGACATCTACAACGAGCGCGGCTTCAAGCGTCGGATCGGCTACGGCAACCGCCCCGCCGTCATCCACATCGACCTCGCCAACGCGTGGACCCGCCCAGGCCACCCGTTCAGCTGCCCGGGCATGGAGACGATCATCCCCAACGTCCAGCGGATCAACGAGGCCGCGCGCGCCAAGGGGGTCCCCGTCTTCTACACCACGAACGTGTACCGCAACCGCGATGCGTCTTCCGGGACGAACGACATGGGCCTGTGGTACTCGAAGATCCCCGTGGAGACCCTTCCGGCGGACTCCTACTGGGCCCAGATCGACGACCGCATCGCCCCCGCAGAGGGCGAGGTCGTGATCGAGAAGAACCGCGCCTCCGCGTTCCCTGGCACGAACCTGGAGCTCTTCCTGACTTCCAACCGCATCGACACCCTGATCGTGACCGGCGCGACCGCGGCCGGCTGCGTGCGCCACACCGTCGAGGACGCCATCGCGAAGGGCTTCCGCCCGATCATCGCCAGGGAGACCATCGGCGACCGCGTCCCCGGCGTCGTGCAGTGGAACCTCTACGACATCGACAACAAGTTCGGTGACGTGGAGTCCACGGACTCGGTGGTGGAGTACCTGAACCGCCTCCCGCAGTTCGAGGACACGGTCCCGAAGACCCTCTCGGACCCCCAGCCCGAGATCCAGGCGCCCGCAGACCCGGCCTGAGCCGTACTGTGCAGCGCCCGCCGTCGACCGATGGCGGGCGCTGCCGATATTCTGGCGTCGCGCAGGTCGGACGCCCCCGAACGATCCACCCACCCACTCGGGAGTTCCCATGAACCCGGCAGTCCCCCCAGCATCCGGCGGCCACGCCGCCCCCGTCCCCCAGTCCGTCCTCCGCAAGGTCACGGGCGCCGCCGCCGCCGGAACCGTCGTCGAATGGTTCGACTTCGCCGTCTACGGCTTCCTCGCCTCACAGCTCGCGCACGCCTTCTTCCCCGCCGGCGACCCGATCGTCGGCCTGCTCCAGACGTTCGCGGTCTTCGCGGTCGCCTTCGCGCTCCGCCCCATCGGCGGCGCGGTCTTCGGGGTCCTCGGCGACCGGATCGGGCGCAAGCGCGTCCTGGCGCTCACGGTCCTGCTCATGTCCGGTGCGACCATGGCGATCGGACTGCTCCCCACCGTCTCCGCGATCGGCGTCGCCGCCCCGATCCTCCTCACGCTGGCCCGCAGCGTCCAAGGCCTCTCGGCGGGCGGAGAATACGCCGGAGCCGTCGCCTACGTGATCGAGCACGCGCCCGCAGACCAGCGGTCCCGCTACTCGTCATGGATGCCCGCCGCGACCTTCGGCTCGTTCTCCGCTGCCGCCCTCCTGTGCTGGGCGCTCACTGCCGGCCTCGGCTCCGCCGCGATGAATGACTGGGGCTGGCGCATCCCGTTCCTCGTCGCCGCACCACTGGGCATCGTGGCGTTCTACATCCGGCGGCGGCTCGACGAGTCGCCCGTCTTCCAGGAGGCCATGGAGGCCCAGCGCGGCAAGGAGCATTCCCCGCTGCGGCGCACGCTCGCCGTCCAGTGGCGGCCCATGCTCATCCTCGGCGGCTACATCGCGCTCACGGCCCTGAGCTTCTACACGTTCTCGACGTACATGACGACCTTCCTCAAGGAGGTCGTGAAGATGCCCGCCGACCTCGTTCTCTTCTCGAACGTCCTGGCCCTCGCCTTCGCCGCGGCGCTTGCACCGGTCCTCGGCAGGGTGTGCGACCGGATCGGCCGCCGGCGCACCATGACCGCGTCCTCGCTCCTCCTCGGGATCCTCGCAGTGCCGGCCTACCTGCTGGCCTCGGGCGGCACGTTCGCCGCGGCCCTCGGCGGCCAGGCCCTGCTCGCCGTGGGAGCCGTGACGGCCAACGTCGTGACGGCCGTGCTGCTCTCGGAGGTGTTCCCGACAGAGGTGCGCTACACGGCGTCGGCTATCACCTACAACGTCAGCTACGCGATCTTCGGAGGCACCGCGCCGTTCGTCGCGACGTGGCTCATCGCCTCGACCGGCAACAGCATGGCGCCCGCCCTCTACCTCACGGCAGTGGCGGCCGGCGCCCTCCTCGCGGCGTGGCTCCTCCCGGAGACCGCTCACCGCCCGCTGGACGGGCGCACGACGGCGCAGCCCGCCTCGGCCGCCCAGCGCGCCTGAGCCTCCTGGCACACCGACAGCCTCCTGGCACACCGACCCCCGCCCCTGGCCGCTTCCCCACGGAAGCTGTCAGGGGCGGGGGTCGTCGCGCAGCTGGGCGTTGCCCCGTACGAGCTTGACGGCAAACGCGAGCCCGCCGAGCTTGCCGCGGTGGCGCGGATCGCCCCCGAGCGCCTGGAAGATCCGGCGGAGCCGCTTGTGCAGCGACTGCCGCTCGAGGAAGAGGATCTCGGCCGCCTCGGTCGCATTGCACCCGGCGGTGATCCACACGTCGAGGGTGCGCACGAGCTCGCCGCCGGTGCGCTGGTCGAGGCGGATGAGCTCGCCGAGCGATTCCTCGACGATGGCGTCCACGGCGGCGCGGGACAGCGAGCGCTCGGCCGTCCTCTCGACGAGGAAGTCGGAGGAGTCATGGATGGCGTCGCTCCACTTCGACGACCGTCCGATCCGCCACGTGGCCCGCGCCTCCGCGAGGGAGAAGCCCGCCTGCCGGATCGACGGCGCCGTGGGGCCGAGCGCCCCGGTGAGCCCCTTCCCAGCGACCGAGTCCCTCAGCTCGGCGAGCAGGGCCTCGCGCTCGGCGTGCCCGGCCTGGCCGGGGAGCGGCATGAGGATGTCCACCCAGACATCGTCGACGATGAGGAGCGCGTTCGGCAGCGCGGTGCGAGCCCGCTGCTCGAAGTCCGCCGAGCCATCGGCGGGGCGACGCACCACCGCCATGGCCAGCGCCTGGTCGGGCCGGACGCCGGCCGCCTGGCAGAGCTCGATCAGCCGGTCCCCGCCGCCGCCCGCGCCGATGAGCCGCAGGAGCTCGTCCTCGGCGAGCCGGGCGAGGCTCGGGCGGTGCTGCTGCGCGAGGGCGAGGGCCACGATGCTGCGCACCCGCGACAGGACCGTCTCGAGCAGTTCGCGGTCCGCGGCGGGCTCCGCCACGAGCTCGAGCCGGGCGGCGCCGATCCCGCCCACGGTGAGCTCCGTGTCCGGGCCGTGGGCGTCGGCGTCAGGCTCCGGCCCCGCCGCGGCGAGCAGAGCACCCCGCGTGTCGATGACGCGCGCATGCACGGAGAGCGTCTCGGCGATGAGCGCCACGAGCGGGCCGAGCAGCGCCCCGGTGCTCGCGATCCGCTCGGTGAGGGCCTGGGAGAGCCGGTCCGCGACCTGGAGCGTGGTGACCTGCCCCGAGACGATCCTGCGGTTGACGGCCTCGGCGACTTCGACGAACGGGACCACCTGCCGCAGTTCGATGAGGGGCAGGCCCGCCTCGTCGGCGGCCGCGACGAGCTCGGCAGGGAGGTGCCGACCCGTCCCGGCCGTCTCGACGGCGAGTGCGGCCACCCGCCGGGACGCCAGGCTCCAGACGTACTCGGCCTGCGCAGCGGGCTTGAGGGCGAGCAGTGCCGCGCCGCCCGTGAGCAGCAGCTCGCCGCCGGAGAGCAGCGGGGCGATCTCGAGGACCTCGCTCGAGTGGACCCACCGCACCCGTGCGTCGTCGACGCCGGAGCGCCCGCCCACGATCACGGGCGCACCCACCGCGAGAACGCCGCCCGCGAGGATCTCACTCAGGGACAAGGACATGGCACGGCCTCCAACGGTGTACAGAGTGTCGCCTGAGAACCGGCGGGTAGGCGACACGATGAGTCTATGAGGTGACACGCCCCACATCTACGCTTGAAGGCAGCCGGCTGCTCGCTCCCCCAGCGAACCCTTCAAGAAAGTAGCCTCACATGAGCCTTCGCACTCAGAGTCGTTCCGAGAACGCCACGCACGTCGTCGAGGATGTGCTCCAGCCCGTTCCGGAATCTGCTCGCACCACCAAGCTCTCGGGACAGTTCTGGATCTGGGCCGGGGCCAACGTCGCCCCCATCAACTGGATCCTCGGCGCCCTCGGCATCCACCTCGGCCTCAGCCTCGCAGACACCCTCATCGTCCTCATCGCAGGCAACGTGATCGGCATGCTCGGCTTCGGCTTCTTCGTCATCCTCGGCCAGAAGACCGGCGCCACGGGCATGCTCCTGGCCCGCGGCGCCTTCGGCCGCCGCGGCGCCTACCTTCCGGCGGCCATCCAGGCGGTCATCGCCATCGGCTGGTCCGCGGTGAACACGTGGGTCATCCTGGACCTCATCATGGCCCTGTTCGGCATGGTCGGCTGGCTCGATCCGAGCCAGCAGAACCTCGCGCCGAAGATCATCACGGCGGCGGTCATCATGGCCATCCAGGTGGCCATCTGCTACCGCGGCTACAGCGCGATCGCGAAATTCGAGCGCATCACCATGCCTCCCACGCTCCTCGTCCTGATCGGCATGAGCATCATCGCGTGGACGCAGCTCCCCATCGACTGGGGCTACCAGGGCCCGGCGGGCAACGTCCTCGAGGGCGCCGAGCGGATCTCCGCGATGTCCTCGATCATGACCGCGATCGGCATCGGCTGGGGCATCGGCTGGTTCACCTACGCCCCGGACTACTCCCGCTTCGTCTCCAAGCGCATCCCGCCGACCAAGCTGTACCTCGCCTCGGTGCTGGGCCAGTTCCTGCCGGTGGTGTGGCTCGGAGTCCTCGGCGCGAGCCTCGCCACCATGAACGGCACGGCGGACCCGGGCCAGCTCGTGGTCCAGAGCTTCGGGGCGATGGCCATCCCCGTGATCCTGCTCGTGATCCACGGGCCCATCGCCACGAACATCATCAACCTCTACACGTTCGGCGTCGCGACGCAGGCCCTCGACATCAGGATCTCCCGCAAGGCACTGTCCGTCCTCGTGGGATGCCTCTCGATGGGCGCGGTCATCGGGTTCCTGTTCGCCTCGGACTTCGCCCACATGCTGCACAACTGGATCATCGCGATCGCGGCCTGGGTCGCGACGTGGGGCGGCATCATGGCGGTCCACTACTTCGTCTTCGAGCGCCGCCACCGGGACTTCGGGTACCTCTTCCGCTCCCCCGGCGACACCCAGCTCAAGGCCGTCAACCCCTCCGCGCTCATCGCCTTCGGAGCCGGGCTGTTCATGACCTGGATGGGGATGCACGGATCCGCCCCGGCACTGCAGGGCCCGATCGCCACCGCCCTCGGCGGCATCGACCTCTCGTGGCTCCTGGGCACGCTCACCTCGGCCGCCGTGTACTTCGCGCTCGGCTGGCCCCGCTTCCGGTCCCGGATCGCCGCCGGCGTCCCGCTGGGCATCCGGCAGGACCTCACCGATGAGCAGTACCTCGTCAGCGCGGGCAGCGCCGAGGTGCCGCGCACCGAGGAGGAGGCGCACGACGGCGGGTCCCCGGCTCCTGCGACGAGCGCGCCGGTCCCGCAGTAGTCCCGCCAGTCCCTGACCGAAGCATCCAGCAGCACGGCAGCGGCCGGCGGCGTCAGCACCGCCGTCGGCCGCCCGTGGGCACCGCCGCGCCCGCCATGCCCCACCGCGCCCACCGCACGAGGAGGAATCCCATGCACCACAGCGTCTTCATGGAAGAGATCGACGCCTTCACCTACCGCGAGGCGATCGCGGCCGGTGCGCCGATCATCGTCCCGGTCGGCTCGATCGAGCAGCACGGGCCGCACCTGCCCCTCAACACCGACGTCCTGCTCTCTAGGGCGATGGGCGAGCGCGTCGCGCTGGCCCTGGGCGGCCTCGTGGCCGCGCCGATCGTGTACGGGTACAAGTCGCAGCAGCGCTCGGGCGGCGGCAACCACCTCGCCGGCACCACGAGCCTCGACGCGGCAACGCTCATCTCGATCGCCAGGACCCTCACGCTGGAGTTCGCCCGCCACGGCGCCCGCCGGCTCGTGTTCCTCAACGGGCACTTCGAGAACTACCAGTTCCTCTACGAGGGGGTCGAGCAGGCCACCGCCGAGCTGGCCCTCCGCGGCCAGGACGTCTCGGCCGTGCTCGCCTCCTACTGGGACTTCGTCGACGAGGACACGATCGAGGAGATCTACCAGGGCTCGTTCCCGGGCTGGGACGTCGAGCACGGCGGCGTCCTCGAGACGTCCCTCATGCTCCACCTCCACCCCGAGCTCGTCCACCTCGAACGGGTCATGGACCTCCCGCCGGCCCAGCTGCCGCGCTTTGACGTCCTCCCCGTCCGCCCCGAGCTCACGCCCGCGTCCGGCTGCCTCTCCTCAGCGGCCGCGGCGTCAGAGCGAGCCGGACAGACCCTCCTCGAGCGCACGTCGAAGGCGCTTGCCGAGTCGATTGGAGCCGAAGTGGCCGCGTGAGGCGTTGCGACGGTCGCAACGTTGATGCAGGCCATTGACTGTGAGCGGTACCACATCTAATCTGATGCAACCGAGTTGCGCTAATCGCAACCCCAAGCCTCTGGTGGTACTCCATGAGCATTGAGAACTCCCGTCTGGCGGATGCAGCCGCCGGCCACGAGAATTCCTCCATGTCGCACAGCGGCACGGACCACGGGACAAGCGGTGCAGTGGGCAAGGACGCCCGCCGTCGCGTCCTGTGGGGAAGCTTCATCGGCAACTTCGTCGAGTGGTTCGACTACGCCGTCTACGGCTACCTTGCCGCAACGATCTCCCAGGCCTTCTTCCCCGAATCCGACCGGCAGACCGCCCTGCTCGCAACGTTCGCCGTCTTCGCGATCTCCTTCTTCATCCGGCCCCTCGGCGGCTTCGTCTGGGGGCACATCGGCGACCGCATCGGACGTCGCACCGCCCTGTCCCTGTCCATCCTCATCATGAGCGCGGCGACGTTCTGCATCGCGCTCATCCCCTCCTACGCGATGATCGGGCTCTGGGCCCCGGTCCTCCTGCTCGTCATCCGCGTCATCCAGGGCTTCTCGGCCGCGGGAGAGTACGCGGGCGCCTCTGCGTTCCTCGTCGAGTACGCCCCCGCCCACCGGCGCGGCCTGTACGCGGCGGTCGTGCCGGCGTCGACCGCCGCGGGCCTCCTGCTCGGCTCGCTCCTCGCCGCCCTCCTGTCACTGGCCCTCACGCCCGAGCAGATGGCCGAATGGGGCTGGCGGCTGCCGTTCCTGCTCGCGGCGCCCATGGGCCTGATCGGCCGGTACATCCGGACGAGGCTCGAGGACACGCCGGTGTTCCGCGAACTCGAGAACGAGGAGCAGCAGGCGCACTCCCCCGTCAAGGACATGTTCGCCAAGCACTGGCGGTCGCTGCTCCTGGCCGTCGGCGCCGTCCTGCTCAACGCCGTCGGCTTCTACGTGATCCTGTCCTACATGCCCACCTACCTGTCCGAGGAACTGGGCTTCGGGGCTACCGAGTCGTTCTTCGCCACGACGATCGCGCTCCTGACGTACATCGGCTTCATCTTCCTCACGGGCCTCGCTTCCGACCGGTTCGGACGCCGCAGGGTGCTCATCGCCGCCTCCGTGACGTTCATCCTCTTCACCGTCCCGGCCTTCATGCTCCTGGACACCGGAAGCTTCACCGCCGTCCTCCTCGTCCAGATCGCGCTCGGGGCGATGCTCACGCTCAACGACGGAACGCTCCCGAGCTTCCTCGCAGAGCTGTTCCCGACCCGCATCCGCTACTCGGGCTTCGCCGTGAGCTTCAACCTCGCGAACGCGGTCTTCGGCGGCACGGCACCGTTTGTGGCCACCCTGCTCATCGGCGCCATGCACACGAAGCTCGCGCCGGCGTGGTACCTCGTGGCCGCCGCCGTCGTCTCCCTTCTGGCCGTCCTGCGGGCCAAGGAGACGTCCAACAGGCCGCTCGCGCACTGAGCCCTTGACCGTGACTCTCACCACACCTATTCTGATGCAACAGGGTTGCATTCAACGCAACTCGACTTACCCAGACTTCACCACGCACGCATCCACAGACCCTGAAAAGGAGACACCATGTCCGTCGATCTGGCTTCCACGGCCGTGACCAACGTCGCCGAGCTCGAGCGCCTCAAGGTGCTCCACAACGGCACCAAGGGCAAGCTCACGTTCTCCGATGCAGAGTTCGAGCGCCGCCTCTCCGGCCTCCGCGAGATCATGGCCGCGAAGGAGCTCGACGCGGTCATCCTGACCAGCTACCACGGGATCAAGTACTACTCGGACTTCCTCTACACGACCTTCGGCCGCAACTACGCCCTCGTCGTCACCGCCGACGACTCGGTCACGGTCACGGCGAACATCGACGCCGGCATGCCGTGGCGCACCTCCTACGGCGAGAACATCGTCTACACCGACTGGCGCCGCGACAACTTCTACTTCGGCCTGCAGGAAGCCCTGCGCCAGCGCGGCGTGAAGGCTGCCCGCCTCGGCGTCGAGGACGACGCGCTGCCGCTCATGACCCGCGAGAAGATCGCCGCCGCCTTCCCGGGCGCGGAGCTCCTCGACGTCTCCCAGGACGCCATGCGCCAGCGCATGATCAAGTCCGCCGAGGAGATCGAGGTCATCAAGCACGGCGCCCGCATCGGCGACCTCGGTGGCGAGGCCATCCGCAGCGCGATCCGCGAAGGGATCACCGAGTACGAGGTCGCCCTCATCGGCACCGAGGCCATGGTCCACGAGATCGCCAGGACCTTCCCGGACCGCGAGGTCCGCGACACCTGGGTCTGGTTCCAGTCCGGCATCAACACCGACGGCGCACACAACTGGGCCACGACCCGCAGGCTCGAGAAGGGCGACATCCTCTCGCTCAACTGCTTCCCCATGACCTCCGGCTACTACACGGCCCTCGAGCGCACGCTCTTCCTCGGCCAGCCGGACGAGGAGAGCCTGCGCCTGTGGAACATCAACGTCGAGGTGCACCGCCGCGGCCTCGAGCTCATCAAGCCGGGCGCTGTCTGCAAGGACATCGCCGCCGAGCTCAACGAGATCTACATCGGCTATGGCCTCCTCCCGAACCGGACGTTCGGCTACGGCCACTCGTTCGGCGTCCTCTCCCACTACTACGGCCGCGAGGCGGGCCTCGAGCTCCGCGAGGACATCGAGACCGTCCTCGAGCCGGGCATGGTCGTCTCGATGGAGCCGATGATCACCGTCGCGGACGGTCTCCCGGGCGCGGGCGGCTACCGCGAGCACGACATCCTCGTGATCGGCGAGGACTCGGTCGAGAACATCACCAAGTTCGGCTTCGGGCCCGAGCACAACATCGTCGAGGCCTGATCAGCACGGCACGCCGGGCAGCGAACCCCTTCCGGGGCCGGGCTCGTCACGGGGACCGGCCCCGGTGAGCACAGCGGCGCCACACCCCGCCACACGGGGTGCGGCGCCGCCGTCGTCCGTCCCCGGCCCCGCCATTCCCTAAGGTGGACCCATGACTGAGAACGAGACATCGGCCGGCAGCAGCGAGCAGCCCGAGGCCCGTGCGGCCTCGCCGATCTCGAATGCGATCGCCGTCCTGCGCTGCTTCAGCGTCGACGAGCCGCTCCTGGGCGTGACCGAGATCGCCGCGCGGATCGGCCTGCACAAGAGCTCGGTGTCCCGCATCCTCGCGACGCTCGAGTCCGAGGACCTCGTCGAGCGCGACGCCCCCTCGCGCCGGTACCGGCTCGGCCTCGGGGTTATCGGCATCGCGGGCCCGCTGCTCGCGGACCTCGATGAGCGGCGCGCAGCGGTGCCGATCCTTCGCGAGCTCACCGAGCGCACGGGCGAGACCTCCGCGCTGCTGCTGTGGAACGGCCACGAGGCGGTCTCGGTGGAGCAGGTGCCGAGCCGCCACCAGGTCAAGCACACCACGACGCTCGGGACCCGGTACGCCACGGCGCTCTCAGCGTCCGTCCAGGTCTTCCTCGCGGCCGAGGCGCCCGAACGCGTGCGCTCGCTCCTGCTCGGCGGCAGCCTCGAGTTTGCGGCGAAGGACGACGCCGGTCTGGACGCCTACGCGGCCCGGCTCGCCGAGGCCACCGAGCGCGGATACACGCTCAACTACGGCGAGACGTCCGTCGAGGAGGTCGGCGTCGCTGCCGCCGTGCACGACCATCGGGGGAACGTCGTCGCGGCCGTGCTCGTCTCGGCGCCGCGCTTCAGGGTCTCCCCCGAGCAGCTCGCCGCCCTCGGGGACGCGTGCGCGAAGGCCGCGGCGGACATCACGCGCCGGCTCGGCGGCACTCCCCGCCCCTGACGCTGAGGGGTCATGTCCCTCTCTGCGTTGCGGGGTCATGTCCCTAGTCCTGGGCGATGTCCTCGGCCCACAGGTCCGGGTGAGCACGCTGGAAGTCCGCCATCGCGCCTATGCACCGCTCGTCGTCGAGCACCACGACCTCGACTCCGCGCGAGCGCAGGAGGTCCAGCTCGCCGGGGAACGTGCGGTCCTCCCCGACCACGACCTTGGGGATCTTGAACTGGATGACCGTCCCGGCGCACATCGCGCACGGCGCGAGCGTCGTGTACAGGACGGTGTCGCGGTAGGTGCGCTGCCGGCCGGCATCGCGCAGCGCAGAGATCTCGCCGTGCGCGGTCGGGTCGCCGGCCTGGACGCGTTCGTTGTGGCCGACGCCGATCACCTCGCCACCGCGGACGAGCGCCGCCCCGATGGGAACGCCGCCCTCGCGGCCGCCCTCCATCGCGGCCCCGACGGCCGCCTCGAATCCTGGGTCCCGCATCACTTCCCGCCCTCCGGGACGAGCATGACCTTGACGGCCCGGCGCTCGTCCATGGCCCGGTACGCCTCCGCCGCATCCTCGAGGGGCATGACCGAGTCGAAGACCGCGCCGGGGTCGATTGCCCCGGAGAGGACGTCCTCGAGGAGCTCGGGCAGGTAGTGCCGGGTCGATGCCGCCCCGCCGCCCACGGTGATGTTCTTCGAGAAGAGGACCCCGATCGGCAGCTCCGCGCCGCCGGCGGGGACGCCCACGAACCCGAGGCTCCCACCCGCGCGGGTGCAGCGGAGCGCCTGGTCCATCGATTCCTCCGTGCCGACGCATTCCAGCACCGAGTCGGCCAGGACCCCGCCGAGGAGTCCGCGCACCGTCTCCGCCGCTGCCTTGCCCCGCTCGGCCACGATGTCGGTCGCGCCGAACTTCCGCGCGATCGCGGCGCGGTCCTCGTGGCGGGACATCGCGATGATCCGCTCGGCGCCCAGCCGCTTGGCCGCCAGCACGCCGCAGAGGCCCACGGCGCCGTCGCCCACCACCACGACGCTGCGGCCGGGGCCGGTCTTCGCCGCGACGGCCGCGTGGTGGCCGGTGCCCATGACGTCGGAGAGCGTCAGGAGGCTCTTGGTGAGGGCCTCGTCCGGCTCGGCCACGCCGGGCACGGGCACGAGCGTGCCGTCCGCCATGGGCACCCGGACGCGCTCGCCCTGCCCGCCGTCCACGGGGAGGCCCTGCTCGTCGGTGCCGCCCCACGACGCCCGGTGCTCGCAGGCCACCTGCACGCCGTTGCGGCACGGCGGGCACTGCCCGCAGGAGACCGCCCAGGGCGCGACGACGAAATCACCGGCCTTGACCGTGGACACCCCGTCGCCCACCTCTTCGACGACGCCGACGAACTCGTGGCCGATCGGCTTGGGCTCGGTCACCTCGCGCACACCCCGGTACGGCCACAGGTCCGAGCCGCACACGCACGCGGCGGTCACCCGGACCACTGCGTCGCCGGGGAGGTGGACGCGCGGCTCCGGCCTGTCCTCGACGCGGATGTCGCGGGTTCCGTGGATGATTGCGGCGCGCATGGTGCTCCTCGGGTCGGGGTCGTCCCCACACTACCGGCCGCCGCCCGCAGCCACGACGTACGTCAGGGCGTCACGCCCCAGTCCGCGAGGACGGCCTCGCAGAAGTCGTCGTTGGTGCCGGTCGAGCCGAAGACGAGCACTTCGTCGATCACGTTCCAGGTTGTGGAGTCGACCGTGAGCAGCAGGCGGATCTGGCCGTCGTTCTTGGCGATGGGCTTGCCCTCGTGGCCCATGACCCGGGCTCCGCCCGTGAGGAGCACCGTGACGCTGAGGGTGCCGTCACCGTTGTCGACGATCGAGAGGTCCTTGTCTGTCCCCGCCCCGTATTCCGTGATGGTCATCCCGCGGTAGGTGTAGGTCCCGACGAATCTGGTGGTGTCAAGGTAGTAGTCGAACCCTCGAGGACCCCGCTGGACGATCATCGCGGTTCCGGTCACGTCGAAGGTGAAGGTCGGGTTCAGCCCCCTCACCCCACAGAAGTCCTTCGCCTCGCCGGAGTCGGAGAACGCGATGTCCCAGCGGTCGAGGATGGCGGCGCTGGAAGGGGCTGCAGCCCCCAGGGCAAGGATCGCCGAGACGGCGGCTGTCAGGAGGGTGCGATGGACACGGGGCATGATGAGTCCTCTCGGGTGCGCCCGGGAGGCAGTCCCGCCTCCGGGCAGGCTGTACAACACTCCGCGCTCCCCCGCGTGGCCGGAGCGGACGGCGCCCGCGACAATGGCCGCTGGCGGCCGGACCTGGTGCTCTCGTCTGCAGGAGCGCTGGACAGTCCCCCCGAACCGACGGACCGTGCCGCTGCAGCAGTGAGGATACTCCGACGGCCGGATACGGACCAGAGCCGACGACGGCGGCCGGTCGCCTTCCGTGGGGAAGGCGGCCCGCCCCCCCCGGGGGGAAGCCGGGGGCCCCCCCGCACTTGGGGAGGG
>NZ_JBDFRB010000001.1:422131-464672 GCF_039615075.1 Sinomonas halotolerans
CCCGGGCGGTAGCCCCCCCCGCCCCCACGCGGGGGGCGGGCCGCCTGCGGGGGGCCGGGCGCCCGCCCGCCGTCGTGCTTCAGCGGGTGACCCGCCGGAAGTGCGTCAGAGGTTCGACTCCGGGAGGTGCACCGGGTAGACCTCGCGGAGGAGGTGGGCGGTCTCGGACGGCGTCTTGCCGACCTTGACGCCGGCGGCCTCGAGGGCCTCCTTCTTCGCCTGGGCCGTGCCGGAGGAGCCGGAGACGATGGCGCCGGCGTGGCCCATCGTCTTGCCCTCGGGAGCGGTGAAGCCCGCGACGTAGCCGACGACCGGCTTCGTGACGTTGTTCTTGATGAACTCGGCCGCGCGCTCCTCGGCGTCGCCGCCGATCTCGCCGATCATGACGATCGCCTTCGTGTCCGGGTCCGCCTCGAACGCCGCAAGGGCGTCGATGTGGGTGGTACCGATGACGGGGTCGCCGCCGATGCCGATCGCGGTGGAGAAGCCGAGGTCACGGAGCTCGTACATCATCTGGTAGGTCAGGGTGCCGGACTTGGACACGAGGCCCACGCCGCCCTTGCCGGTGATGTTGGCCGGGGTGATGCCCACGAGGGCCTCGCCCGGGGTGATGATGCCGGGGCAGTTCGGGCCGATGATGCGGGTGGTCTGGTTGCCGTCGGCGTCCTTCTTGGACTGCGCGAGCGCCCAGAACTCGGCCGAGTCCTGGACCGGGACACCCTCGGTGATGACCACGACGAGGCCGATCTCGGCCTCGATGGCCTCGACCACGGCGTCCTTCGTGAAGGCCGGCGGGACGAACACGATCGACGTGTCCGCGCCGGTCTCGGCCATGGCCTCCTTGACGGAGCCGAAGACGGGGAGCTCGATCTCCGCGCCGTGCTGGTCCTGGTGCTTGACCGTGGTGCCGGCCTTGCGGGCGTTCACGCCGCCGACGATGTTGGTGCCGGCCGCGAGCATGCGGGCGGTGTGCTTGGAGCCCTCGCCGCCGGTGATGCCCTGGACGATGACCTTGTTGTCCTTGTTGAGGAAGATCGACATTTCTCTCGTCCCTTAGTTAGCAGCGTTCGCGAGCTCGGCAGCCTTGTCGGCGCCCTGGTCCATGTTCTCGGCGAGGGTCACCAGCGGGTGGTTGGCCTCGTGGAGGATGCGGCGGCCCTCGTCGACGTTGTTGCCGTCGAGGCGCACGACGAGCGGCTTGTTGGCCGAGTCGCCGAGCTTGTCCAGCGCGCCGACGATGCCGTTCGCCACGGCGTCGCATGCCGTGATGCCGCCGAAGACGTTCACGAAGACGCTCTTGACCTGGTCGTCGCCGAGGATGATCGAGAGGCCGTTCGCCATGACCTCGGCCGAGGCGCCGCCGCCGATGTCGAGGAAGTTGGCCGGCTTGACGTTGCCGTGGCGCTCGCCCGCGTAGGCCACGACGTCGAGCGTGGACATGACGAGCCCGGCGCCGTTGCCGATGATGCCGACCTCGCCGTCGAGCTTGACGTAGTTGAGGTCGAGGGCCTTGGCCTTGGCCTCGAGCGGGTCCTCGGAGTCCTTGTCGACGAGCTCCTCGTGCTCGGCGTGGCGGAAGCCGGCGTTCTCGTCGATCGAGACCTTGCCGTCGAGGGCGACGATGTCGCCGGCGCCGGTCTTGACGAGCGGGTTGACCTCGACGAGCGTGGCGTCCTCACCCTTGAAGACGTCCCACAGCTTCACGAGCACTGCGGCGACCTTCTCGCGCAGCTCCGGCGCGAAGCCGGCCTTCTCTACGATCTCTGCGGCCTTCTCGGCGTCGATGCCGACTGCCGGGTCCACGGGGACCTTCGCGAGGGCGTCGGGCCGCTCGACGGCGAGCTGCTCGATCTCCATGCCGCCCTCGACCGAGCACATGGCCAGGTAGTTGCGGTTGGAGCGGTCGAGGAGCACGGAGAAGTAGTACTCCTCTGCGATGTCCGCGCCCTGCGCGATCATGACCTTCTTGACCGTGTGGCCCTTGATGTCCATGCCGAGGATGTTCGAGGCGTGCTCGAAGGCCTCGTCAGCGGACTTCGCGACCTTGACACCGCCGGCCTTGCCGCGGCCGCCGATCTTCACCTGTGCCTTGACGACGGTCACGCCGCCGATCTTCTCGGCTGCAGCCTTGGCTTCCTCGGGGGTGTGCGCAACGATTCCGGCCAGCACGGGAACGCCGTGTGCCTCGAACAGATCGCGCGCCTGGTATTCAAACAGGTCCACGGTTCAGTGTCCTCTACGTCGAAGTAGTTCTGACTCGGAACACCCGTGGTTCGCCGGGAGGGAGCTTCCCTCCGGCGGGCCCAGTGCTCCAAGGGGCAACTCTAGTCCCTCGACCCCGGGGGCGGCGCCGGGCATGACGCTTTAGTGACGAAGCGCACAGCTCTACGAACCGTAGAAAAACCCCGGAATTCCGGGGTTCTCCGGCCCTCACCCCACCTTCGTGAGGGGCGCGTAGCGCAGGAGGAGCCGCTTCTCGCCGATGTCGAACCGCACCTTCGCCACGGTCTTGTCCCCCGCGCCCTCGACGCCGATGACGGTGCCCTCGCCGAACGCTGTGTGGTTCACCGTGTCCCCGGGCTCGACGGCGATCACCTCCTTCTGCGGCTGGACGCGGTTCGCCTTCTGGGCGGGAGAGATGGTCGCGAACTGGGCGTTCCGGCTCGTCCCGGAGCCCCACGACGACCCGCCGTAGCGGGAGTCGCCGCCGAACCGGGAGAACCGGTCGCCTGCGGTGCCCACCGCCGGCGGCCGCTTGGAGCCCTCGCGCTTCCAGTCGATGAGTTCGGCGGGGATCTCCCCGAGGAACTGGCTCGCCGGGTAGTACTCGCTCTGCCCCCAGAGGCTGCGCACCTCGGAGCGGGTGACGTAGAGCCGCTTGCGGGCACGGGTGAGGCCCACGTAGGCGAGCCGCCGCTCCTCGGCGAGCTCGTCGGGGTCCGTCGCCGAGCGGCGGTGCGGGAACACCCCGTGCTCCATGCCGGTGAGGAACACGACCGGGAACTCGAGGCCCTTGGCCGTGTGCAGGGTCATGAGGGTCACGACACCCTGCCGCTTCGCCTCCGCGACTGCAGCGTCCACCTCGGCCTGGGACGCGCCGTCGGGCGTGTCCGGGATCTGGTCGGCGTCCGCCACGAGGGAGACCTGCTCGAGGAACGCCTCGAGGCTCCCCTCGGGGTTCTCCCGTTCGTATTCGCGCACGACGGCGACGAGCTCGGCGAGGTTCTCGACCCTCGACTCGTCCTGGGGGTCCGTCGAAGTGCGCAGGGCTGCGAGGTAGCCCGTCTGCTCGAGCACGGCCTCGAGCGACGCGGCCGCACCGGATCCCTCCGCGACCGCCGTGAGGTCATCGAGCAGCTTGACGAAGGTCCGCACTGCATTGACTGAGCGGGTGGCCATGCCGGGGGCCTCGTCGGCTCGGCGCATGGCCGCCATGAACGGGATCCGGTCGCGCTCCGCGAGCGCGGCGATGGTCCCCTCGGCCCGCTCCCCGATCCCGCGCTTGGGCTCGTTGAGGATGCGCCGGAGGTTGACGTCGTCGTCCGGGTTGACCAGGACGCGAAGGTAGGCGAGCGCGTCCTTGACCTCCTTGCGCTCGTAGAAGCGCGTCCCGCCCACCACCTTGTAGGGCAGGCCCACGCGCATGAGGATCTCCTCGAGGCTGCGGGACTGCGCGTTGGTGCGGTAGAAGACGGCGACGTCGCCGGGCCGGAACGCGCCGGCGTCCGTGAGCCGGTCGATCTCGCCCGCGATGAAGCGGGCCTCCTCGTGCTCGTTCTCGCCGGCGTAGCCGATGATCCGCTCGCCGTCCCCCTCCGCAGTCCACAGCCGCTTCTCGGGGCGGTTGGGGTTGCGGGCGATCACCGCGTTCGCGGCGGAGAGGATGGTCTGTGTGGAGCGGTAGTTCTGCTCGAGCTTGATGGTGCGGGCGTCCGGGTAGTCCTTCTCGAACTCGACGATGTTGCGGATGTCCGCCCCGCGGAACGCGTAGATCGACTGGTCCGAGTCGCCCACCACGGTGAGCTCGGCCGGCTCCACGCCTGCGCCGGCCTCGGAGCCGTCTCCCGCGCCCACGATCTCCCGGACGAGCGCGTACTGGGCATGGTTGGTGTCCTGGTACTCGTCCACCAGCACGTGCCGGAAGCGGCGGCGATAGTTCTCGGCGACGGCGGGAAAGGCCCGGAACATGTACACCGTCTGGGCGATGAGGTCGTCGAAGTCCATCGCGTTCGCCTGGCGCAGGCGCTCGGCGTAGCCCTTGTACACCTCGGCCACGCCGGCTTCGAAGGGATCGTTGAAGTTGGCGCGCGCGGCGAAGTCCTCGGCGTCGATCAGCTCGTTCTTGAGCGCGGAGATCTTGTGCTGGACAGCCTTCGGCGCCACCTTCTTGGGATCGAGCTCGAGCCCCTTGTGCACGAGCGTGATGAGGCGCAGCGAGTCCGCAGAGTCGTAGATGGAGAAGTTCGAGTTCAGCCCGACGCTCGAGGCCTCCCTGCGCAGGATCCGGACGCACGAGGAGTGGAACGTGGAGATCCACATCCGCTGGGCCCGGTCCCCCACGAGCGCCTCGATGCGCTCGCGCATCTCTGCAGCGGCCTTGTTGGTGAAGGTGATGGCGAGGATCTCGCCGTGGTGCGCGCGGCGCGTGGCCAGCAGGTACGCGATCCGGTGGCTGAGCACGCGGGTCTTGCCGGATCCGGCGCCCGCGACGATGAGCAGCGGGCTGCCCGCGTGGGTTACGGCCTCGAGCTGCTGCGGGTTGAGCCCCTCGAGCAGGTGCGCGGCCTCGGCCTCCGCCTCGCGGCGGGCGTCCTCGGCGGGATCGGAGGCGGGGAGCCAGCCGGCGGGCAGCTCCTCCGGGGCGCCCTCCTCGTCGGGCGCAGGGGGCAGCTCCTCGGGATCCGGCTCGTGCGCGCCACCGGGCATGCCTGCCTTGGGCACGTGTGCATAGGGGTCGAAGAGCATGTCCATGGTCCTTCCATTTTAGGCCCGGCTCCCGACACTCCTCCTCCGGCAGCCCAGGCGCGCCTCCCTCACTCGGCCGCCCGGGCCTCCCCACCCGCATCCGTCCCCAGCCGGGCCTCACAGCTGTGAGGGGGCCCGCTCCAGCCCCTTCCCCTGTGGGCGCGAATGCCATATGATTCGAACATATTTTCGAATAGGCTGCTGGTTCATATCGACCACCGACCTGAATCGACGAGTGGCCTGAATCAACCCTGCGGCACCCGGCTGAAGGCGGGATGAGGACCCTGAGAGGAGGCGCGGCAATGCAGACGGAGCTGACCGCGCCCGAGGCCAACATGTTCGCCCCGCGGCACGGCAGCGGGTTCCGCGGCCGACTCTGGGCCACAGATCCCTCGCTCATGTCCCTTGAGGAGGCCGCCGCGATCGTCGCCGAGACCCCGCATCTGATGGCGTGGGCGTCGGCGGTCCAGGCTGCGGCGGTGGAGAGGGTCCGGGAGGGAATGTCCGAGGTGCCGGCGGCCACCCGGGAAGGCCAGCCGGAGAGGCTTGACGGAAACGTCGCCCACGCCCTCACAGTGACCGAGGTGGCGCTGCTCCAGGGAACGTCCGAGGCTGCGGCTGCGCGGCTCGTGAACACGGCGAGGGAACTGAGCAGTACCCACGTGGCGGTGATGGACGCCCTCGAATCCGGCGACATCACGGACCAG
The DNA here is from genome assembly GCF_039615075.1 of Sinomonas halotolerans. Classification (NCBI taxonomy): domain Bacteria; kingdom Bacillati; phylum Actinomycetota; class Actinomycetes; order Micrococcales; family Micrococcaceae; genus Sinomonas; species Sinomonas halotolerans. The sequence continues at coordinate 427,804 of NZ_JBDFRB010000001.1, forward strand.
CATGCCCGCACCATCGTGGACCAGGCCGCGTCCCTTCCGGAATCTGCACGCGAGGCCTTCGGGATCGCGGCACTCGCGGCGGCGCGCACCCGAGCCGGCAGGCTCCGGACGCCGGGGGAATTCCGCCGCACCGCCCGGGACCTGAGGGAGAAGATGCACCCGGAGTCCATTCAGGTCCGGAAGCGCGCCGCCGCGCAGGAACGCGGCGTGTGGCTGCGTCCCGAGGATGACGGCATGGTCTCGCTGAGCGCCCTCCTGCCAGCCGAGACGGGCATGGCCTTCTACCGGCGCATCGATGCGCAGGCCCCGTCCGCGCACCGGGCCCCGGGGGAGCACCGTACGCTCCCCCAGCTCCGGGCGGACACGCTTGCACATCTGGGGCTGGGCGCGGCACTGCCGGGCGGTTCTGCGGACGGCTCCGCGGACAGTCCCGCGGACGGTTCTGCGCAGAGCCCCGCGGACGGTTCTGCGGACGGTCCCGCCGTCCCCGAAGACATGCTCGCATCTGTGCGGGCAGAGGTCGTGGTCCATGTGCCGGCTTCGGTGGTCCTCGGGTCCGATGAGGGCACCGCGTACCTCGACGGCTACGGGGTCGTCGACGCGGGCACGGCACGCCGGCTCGCCGCAGAGGCCCCCACATGGCACAGGATTTTCGACGACGTTGACGGCGCGCCGCTGCGGATCGGCCGCACCGCCTACCGTCCACCCGAGCCGCTGCGGCGGTTCCTCCGCTACAGGGACGGTACCTGCCGTTTCCCCGGGTGTACCCGGCCTGCAGAGTCGTCCGACATCGACCACACGAAGGAGTGGCAGGACGGCGGGGGCACCGACGCTGACAACCTCGCGCACCTGTGCGCCCGGCACCACGCGCTCAAGTCATTGGCGCTCATACAGGCGCGGCAGGAAGCGGCCCGCACCGCATCTGGCGGACAGTACGACGAGCCGACCGGAACGATCGTCTTCACCACCATGCTCACCTACGAACGGACCACCACCCCTGCCGATCGGGACCGGATGCTCGGTCAGAGGGACATGCCCGCGCAGCCATTCCCGCTGCTCCCCGGGGAGCCGGTGTCCGACGGGACCCCAGACGGGCGCGCACCTTGCCCAAGGCCACTCGATCGCGAGCAGCCACTCGATCGCGAGCAGCCACACGTTGAGGGGCAGCCCGAAGCGCCCTTCTGAAGCAGCACGCCCGGGTTCGGGGCGCGGTCAGTCCCCGCTGCCGTCCTTGCGGACGCCGTAGTGGTGGCCTTCGCTGTCGGTCTCGACTTCGATGCCGGCCAGCTCGTCCGCTTCCTTGGCATCCTCGGGATTGCTGCCGTAACGCTCGGGCTCGGACAGGTCCCTGCGGTTCGCGGGGCCGTAGACACCGCGCAGGCGGCTCATGGCCCGCATGAAGGCCTGGACACGGGTCTCGGGCTTGCCCGGCTCATGCCGTTCCATGCTTCCCTCCTCCATCTCTGGCCTCCTCCAAGTCCTGGCGCGCGTGCACGTCCTGGCGCGCGCCGGCGCCCTCAGGGCGTCTCGCGGCGCGTGGCCCGAACCGTCTCCGCGCTCGCGAACACCGCGTCCATGAGGGCCAGGACGCGGTTGCGGGACGCGAGCTGCTCGGTCAGGCAGGATTCGAGCTGCTCCGCGAGCCGCTCCCCGAGCCAGGCGCGTGCGTAAACGACGGCGGACTCGTAGACGGCGATGGCGGCATACTGGACTTCCAGCGCGATGGACAGGACCGCGAGGTCCGCGATCTCAGCGTCGGTCTTGCGCAGGAGCGCATGCGCCTCGCGGTCCAGACCGTCCGCGGCGTGGCAGACGGGCACGGCCACGTTGCGCCCCAGCTCGGCGAACACATCCTCGAGAACTGCGGCGTGGCGCCGAGCCTCCTCTGCGAGATCCAGGACCAGCGCGTTGACCTCGCGCCGCTGGGCACGCTGCTCGAGGGTCCCGAGCGTCACGATCCCGCGGCGGCTCGTCCCGCGCACTATGCCAAGGCGGTACACGAAGAGCTCGTGCGCCTCTGAGAAATGCTCGAACATGGCAGTCCTCGCCTCCCTGCTGGCGGGCGCTGCCGGACCACGGTGACGATCATCGTGCGGCGCGTCCGCCGCTCATGGTCCCTCCATTGTCCCGCGGCCGCCCGGCCCGGACAATGGAGCAGCCCCGGCAGGACAGCCTGCGGCCTCTACTCCTCGGCGCTGCGGTGCTGCTCTGCGAGGTCGGCCGGATCGGCCTCCACGACGATGTCCTCGGAATCGATGAGCCCGTCCTCCTCGTCCCAGACCGGCACATCCGGTTCGACGACGAAGTCCTCCGAGGGGTCCTCTTCGCGGCGCGCCTGCCCGTCATCGTCGATGGCTGCCATGTCCGTCCTCCTTCGCCGTCGCCTCACGCGCGGGTTGTCCGGCCGCGGGAGCCGATCCAGGCCCGGACCTGCGTCCAAGACATCGCTCCCGGCGCGCGTGGGTCCAGCACAGCACCGCCGCTGCGGAGGGTCAAGAGCCCCGGGGTGCTGCCGGCGGCCAACCCGCCTGACTCCCAGCCAGCCGGCCTGCCCGCCCCGCGCGGCCGACGCCAGCCAGCCCGCCACCCGCCGGCGCGTGGCGCGGTCCCCTCAGGTGAGGCGCGCGGAGGCGAGGGCGGCGATGATCTCGTGGACCGCCGTCGCGCCTCCCGCGGCGAACCACGTCAGCCCGTTCACCTCGACTGTCTCGGTGGCGCCGCCGGCGGCCGTGAGGATCGCCTTGCCCGGGAGCCAGTCCCACTGGGGGCACGAATGCTGGAACCAGGCGCCGATCTCGCCGCTCGCGACGCGCGCGAGGTCGCACGAGCCCGAGCCGAGGATGCGGATGGACGCGGAGCCCACCGCGGCGGCATGCCATGGCATCGCGGAGAGGGGCTGCTCGAGCCAGCGCGGCTGGATGGAGGTCGCCACGCCTGTCGCGGCGAGACGGTCCGTGCCCGGCCCCGCGAGCGGGGCCCCGTTGAGGGTCGCGGGCGTGTCCACCCCGCCGATCCAGAGCTTGTCCTCCTGGGGCTGGAAGATGGCGCCCAGGAGCGGGTTCGGATCCGGCTCGTCCGGCGCTGCCTCGCCCCGCAGCGCAATGGCCGAGCACCAGTAGCTCGAGCCGGTGAAGAAGTTCAGCGTCCCGTCCACGGGATCGATCACCCACGTGCGGCCCGAGGACGAGGGCACGGACGCGCCCTCCTCGCCGAACACCCCGTCGTCGGGACGGCAGCGCCGGAGCTGCTCGAGGACATACGCCTCCGCGGCCTTGTCCGCAGCCGTGACGATGTCAGAGACGGAGGTCTTGCGCTCCGCAGTCAGGCCATCCTTGCGCATCGCGAGGGCAAGGCCGCCAGCCGTTCGCACGAGCTGCTCGGCCAGCTCAGCGTCGGTGAGGGAGGGATCGAGGTCGGGCAGGTCCAGGGATGCGGGTGTCTCAGCCACCCCCTCAGCGTACCCGGGCGGCCCGCTCCTCCGGCGCCTTCCCCCAGGCGGCTGCACCCTGACGCAGCGGGATAATGGGGGCATGTCCAAGACCCCCGCCCAGCGCGCCCGCAAGCACGGAGACAGGGCCGCCCAGGCCCCCGGCCACCGCGGAGGGCAGCCGGGCCGGCCCCTCAACCCCACCACTGCGCGGACTCCCGAGCAGGCCGAGTGCAACGCGAAGCTCATCATCATCGCGGGACTCGTGGCGAGCGTGTTCATGTTCTGGTACCTGCACCTGCTCACGCTCCAGCAGATGACCCAGCTCTCGGGCGGTCTCGCGATGCCTGACTCGCTCGTGGGGGGCTTCTCACCCGACTACGTGGCCCAGCTGCGCTCGGCCATGGACGCCGACGCACTCGGGCAGCTGTCCTACGTGCACAGGACGGCCGGGACGATCTTCCCCCTCGTGGCCGGCTTCACCTTCCTCCTCGTCTTCGGCACCTGGCTCCGCGGTGCGGTGCTGCGGTGGGCGGCGTTCGGGCTCGTGGCGCTGTTCGTCGTGGTGCGCCTGTGGGGCAACGTTGCCGTGGACGGCGCCCTCGCAACCGGCGACGGCGGGCAGTCGGTCCTCGCGGCCGTTCTCGTCGTGGCGGGGTGGGTGCTCTTGGTCCTCATGCTCGCGGGTGCGGGGGCTGCTGTCCTCGCCGCGCGACGGCGGCGCCGGGCCTGAACCGGGGCCGGACCCCGAGCCGGTAGGCAATCACCGCGCCCGCGAGCGCGATTCCGGCCGTGATGGGGTAGCCCATCGCCCGCTCGAGGGTGCCCGGCTCGGGCACCTCCATGTGCAGGACCCCGCCGAGCGCCGTCGCTGCCGCAGCCACCCCTCCGCACAGGAGCACGGGCCACCCCGCCGCCGTCCGCCGCAGCCAGAGGACCCCCAGGACCACGAGCGCGAGCGAGCCTCCGCCGAAGTACCCCACCGCGCCCGTCAGGTGCAGGCCCTGCGCCACGTCCTGGGGGACGAGGCCCACCACGGCCACGCCCACGCCGGCGATCCCGAGCAGGACCCGAACCGCGAGCACACCCGCCCACGGGACGGCCGCCGCAGGGTGCCCGCCGCGCACCGCGGCGAGGATCGAGCGGATGCTGCCGGGCGGCGTCGTGCGCCTTCCCCCAGCGGCTGCGGCAGGGCGGGCGGACTCGGGCGCGGGGGAGGCACGCGCGGCGGGCCCACGCGCGCGGGCGGATGCCGCATGGAGGCTGCGGGGGGCGAGCGCGGCTGCGAGCCGGCGGTCGGCGAGCGCGGCCGGGGCATCTGCCGCCACGCGGAGCACCGCCGAGGTGATGAGCAGGGCCGCGATGACCATGCCCGCGCCCTGCAGCACGAACGAGATGTTCATGAGCAGGTGCAGCGGCGAGCACACGTCCCGCGCCCCGTGCGGGGCACACGTGGTCTGGCCGAGGTCGCTGATGAACCCGAGCCGTCGGCTGTACGGGGCCGGACCGGCCCACCACGCGATCGCGGCGGCCTCCGCGGCGAAGAACTGGAGGACGCTCACGGCGGACCACGCGCCGAGGTAGTGGCGCACGCCGTCCACGATCCCGGCAGCGGACGGCCGCCCCCCGGGCGCGCTGGCTCCGCCCGCCGCGCCGCCTCCTCTTGGCGCTTCGTCTCCTCTGGCCGCGTCGTCTCCTCTGGCTGCCATGCCGCCCAGCCTAGCCACGGGGTCCGACACTCCACGGCACGCCGGGCCCCGTGGCGGCGCCACGGTGGGCGGACGGGCGCGCAGGAGCACCCCGCGGATTCGGTATGCTGGAGCGTGCCCGCGTTGCGCGGGCGGGCCCCCGTAGCTCAGTAGGATAGAGCGGCCCTCTCCTAAAGGGCAGGCCATCGGTTCGATTCCGGTCGGGGGCACTTGTCGTATCCGGTGCCTGATCTGCGCACGTACCTTCGCGGGACGTGGGCCCTGCAGCGCCGCCTCACCGACCGCGCAAGCGGCACGGTGGGCACCTTCACCGGCACAGTCGCGTTCACGGACACGCCCGACGGCGGGCTCCTGCAGCGCGAGTCCGGCACCATGCGCTGGGGCTCGCATGAGGGCCCAGCCGCGCGCGAGTACGTCTGGTCGCAGACAGACGAGCCCTCCGCTATGGAGGTCTCCTTCCCCGACGGCCGCCCCTTCCATCGCGCGGACCTGGGCACCGGCTCGGCCGGCGCCGCCCATTGGTGCTCGCCGGACGACTACCGGGTCACCTACGAAGCCCTCGGGCCCGACTCCCTGCGCTGGGTCTGGGACGTCCACGGGCCCGCCAAGGACCTCCTGCTCGAGAGCGAGCTGCACCGCCGCTGAGGCTTCAGCGGGCCGGCCGGGGTCGGGCCCCTGCCACGCGGGGTCAGGCCCCTGCGACCCTCGGCGCCCTCAGGACCGGGAGGATGTGGTCGGTCAGGAGCGGTGCGAGGTCCGCCGCAGCATCGGCGGCGGGATCGATCCACCGGAGCTCGGCGATCTCGGCGGCAGGGTGCACTTCGTCCGGGTCATGCGCCCCGGGGGCACGGAACACCGTGGCCTCGATGTCAGTGCCCGCCTCGTTCGCGGCCCGTGCAACCCATACGCCCATGAGCGTGAGCTCCGAGGCGGGGACGCCGATCCCGACCTCCTCGGCGAGCTCGCGGCTCGCTGCATCGGCGGCGCTCTCGCCGGGCTCGGGCTTGCCGCCGGGGTGCATGAAGCGGTCCGTGCCCCGCTTCCGGACGGTCAGGAGTCGGCCGCCCGGCGAGAAGACGCAGACGGCGGAGACCACGATGCGGGAGGGCATGGTCCGAGCCTAGCTCGTGGGGAGCACGTAGGTCAGTCGAGGGTGTAGTCCCCCGCCACGGCGGAGGCCTCGGCGAACTGGGTGCTGTAGAGCTCGGCGTAGCGGCCGCCGGCGGCCAGCAGCTCGGAGTGGGTGCCCCGCTCCACGATCCGGCCGGCCTCCACCACCAGGATCTGGTCCGCCGCCCGAACGGTCGAGAGCCGGTGGGCGATCACGAGGGCGGTCCGGCCCTCGAGGGCCTCGGCGAGCGCTGCCTGGACGGCGGCCTCGTTGGTCGAGTCCAGCGCCGCCGTCGCCTCGTCGAGGATGACCACGCGGGGGGCCGCGAGCAGGAGCCGGGCGATGGTGAGCCTCTGCCGCTCGCCTCCGGAGAGCCGGTACCCGCGCTCGCCCACCACCGTCTCGAGCCCGTCCGGGAGCGAGCGCGCCATGGGCTCGAGGCGGGCCCTTCGCAGCACCTCCCACAGCTCGTCCTCGCTCGCGCCGGGCCGCGCCAGGCGGAGGTTCTCGGCGATCGAGGCGTGGAAGAGGTGGCCGTCCTGCGTCACCATGCCGACGGTGCCGCGCATCGAGGCGAACGTCGCGTCCCGCACGTCGACACCGCCGATCCGCACAGCACCGGAGTCCACGTCGTAGAGCCTCGCGACGAGCTGCGCCATGGTGGACTTGCCGGCCCCTGAGGAGCCGACGAGCGCGACCGTCTGCCCGGGCTCGATCCGGAAGCCCACCCCGTGGAGGACCTCCTCGCCGCCGCGGGAGTCGAGCACGGCGACTTCCTCGAGCGAGGCGAGCGAGACCTTCTCGGCGGAAGGGTAGGCGAAGCGGACGGAATCGAATTCGACCGCGACCGGGCCGGCGGGGAGCTCGCGCGCGCCGTCCTTCTCGCGGATGAGCGGCACGAGGTCCAGGACCTCGAAGACCCGCTCGAAGCTCACGAGCGCGCTCATGATCTCCACGCGTGCATTGGAGAGGTTGGTGATGGGCGCGTAGAGGCGCGTGAGCAGCAGCGCCAGCACGACGACGTCGCCCGCCGCGAGCTGCCCGTCCAGCGCGAGCGAGCCGCCCACCCCGTAGACGAGCGCGAGGGCGAGGGCGGAGACGAGGGTGAGCGCGGTGATGAAGGCGTGGGTGAGCATCGAGGACCGGATGCCGATGTCCCGCACGCGGCGGGCGCGGACGGCGAACTCCCTCGACTCCTCGTCGGGCCGGCCGAAGAGCTTGATGAGGGTGGCCCCGGGAGCGGAGAACCGCTCGGTCATCTGCGTGCTCATCGCGGAGTTGTGGGCGGCGGCCTCGCGGCGGAGGCCGGCCACGCGCGTGCCCATGCGGCGCGCGGGCAGGAGGAAGACGGGGAGCAGCACGAGGGCCAGGGCGGTGACGAGCCACGAGGTCTGCACCATCACCGCGACCGTGAGGATCAGCGCCACCGAGTTGCTCACCACGCCGGAGAGCGTCCCCGCGAACGCCGCCTGCGCGCCGATCACGTCATTGTTGAGGCGGCTCACGAGCGCGCCGGTGCGGGTGCGGGTGAAGAAGGCGATCGGCATCTTCTGGACATGGTCGAAGACGGCTCGGCGCAGGTCGAGGATCACGCCCTCGCCGATGGTCGCCGAGAGCCAGCGTGTGAGCATGCCGAAGGCGGCGTCAGCGAGCGCGACGCCGGCAATGAGCACCGCGAGCCAGGTCACCGTGGCGGGCGGTTCCGCCGCGACGATCGCGTCCACCACCCGGCCCGCGAGGACGGGCGTCGCGACGGCGAGGAAGGCCGTGATGACGGAGGATGCCACGAAGGCCGCGAGGCGCGCACGGTGCGGGCGCGCGAAGGCGAGGACGCGCCGGAGGGTCACCCGGTTGAACGGGTTCTGCCCGTCCTTGGCCTGGGAGATCTGGTGCAGCGAGCTCCACGCTGCGCTGTACATGCTGCTCATGTGTGCTGTGCCGCCTTCCGCCCCACGTGAAAGACCCGCCGGCTCGCGATTGGGGGGTGCGCGAGCCGGCGGGCCGGGCACCAGCATAAGACACCTTCTTCGAGCGCGTAAAATCGACCCAGTTGGCCTGTGGGGGGGCCCGACGTGGAGAGGGGGATCCTTGCCAGTCTCAGCTCTGGACTTCCGCCATTGGATGCAGGAGCTCGCACCGGGCTCGAGCGCCGCGGACGTCTGCCGCCAGTCCGGCGTCAAGCGCAGCACGCTCGCGCAGCAGCTCGTCCGGGGGAAGGTCGCGGAGACCACGGTGGTCGCGATCGCGCGTGCGTTCGGGCAGAACCCGGTCCTCGGCCTCGCGCGCTTCGAGCCGTACCAGGACCTCGCCGCAAGCACCGCACCGCCCACCGATGCCGAGCTCTTGAGCCAGGTGCCCACCGCCCGATTCCTCCAGGAGCTCCTCATGCGCGGTGGCGACACCTCGGCGCCGGCGGCCGTGCAGGGCGAGTGCCTGCCCGGCGCTGGCGAGCCCACGGTCCGGCAGTGGGTCGATGCAATCGACGACGGCGAGCTGCGGCACCGCGTGAGCGAGGCCGCAGGCATCCTCCCCCAGAACCTCTCGGCGCAGCTGCGTGCGAACCGCCTGAGCCCCGAGCTCGCTGTGAGCACCGCGCGGCAGGCCGGGGTCGGCCTCCGCAATGGCCTCGTGGTGACGGGCCTCGTGACGCCCGGCGAGGCCGGGTGGGACCCTTCCGCATGCGAGGACGCCATGCACCGGCTCAAGGATGCGGACCTCGCGCTCATGGCCGCGGACCGGCTCGCGGCGCTGGGCCGTGCTCTCCGCCGCGACGACCGAGACGCGCACGCCACGCGGCGAGTATGGGAGCACCTCGGATGACCTGGCTCGCCTGGACCACGTTCGCCGTGGCGCTGCTGCTCGCTGCCGTCCGGATCCCCGCCGCCCGGCGCGGCGAGAACCGGCTCATGCTCGTGCTCTTCCTGCTGTTCGCCGCCGCGATCCTGCTGAGCATCAAAGGCCCCTATCTGGCCATCGACGCCGTGATCGGCGGGATCAACCTCACCAACCTCGTGCTGCGGTTCATCATCTATGCCGTGTGCCTGCTCCTCGCCGTGCGGATCGCGCGGGCCTTCGGCGCCTACAGGGCCGAGCGCGCACTCTTGGGCCCGTTCGGATTGGCCGCCCTCGGCCTCGTGGGCGCTGGGACAGTCGCGTCGTTCCTGCTCATGGACCAGGCCGCCTCGAGCGTGGGCCTCCGCGCCCTCGACGGGGACCCCTGGCTGGACGTCTACGGGGCGTTGGGACGGCTCTACCCGACCTTCACCGGGATCGTGCTCCTTCCGGCGCTCGTGGGAGCTGCCCGGACCCGCGGACGGGCGGTGCTGCGCACCGCTGCCGCGCTGCTCGCCGGCGGCTATGCGCTCCTGGCCCTGACCAACACCTTCATCCTCATGCCGCCAGGCTGGACGCCCGTCATGCAGACCATGAACTACGGCACCCTCCTGCTGCTCTTCGGCGGGCTGGGGGTCATCTGGCTCGCGAGCCTGCAGGACCGGCGGGCCCGCACGGCGAAAGCCTGACTAGGCGGCGCCGGGGCGGGCGCGCCGCCTTGCGTGCCCCCGCCCAAGGTGAACGTTGCGTAAAAAATCCACTCGGCGGAGGAACTGGGTTCACATTTTCATTAGTCCGTGCCAGAATCATGATTGTGTGAACGTCACCTGTTCAGGGGGACAGGATGGTTCTCATTGGGGGGATGAGTGGCGGCGGCCCGGGGGGGCCGCCTCCACTCAGCCATTTAAGGCGCCGGATCCCTCCGAGGAGCCCAGACCCCGCCGGAATCTCAGCGTGACGAGCTCGAACGGCCGCAGCCGCAGGTCCATGGCCCCGGCGGCGACGGCGGGACGCCCGCCCTCCGAAAGGGACCGCTCGAGAAGGTCCACCTGCTCGACCCCGGAGCACGGGAACCCGGCCGCGACGCGCGCCACCGCCCTCGCCCCGAGGGCCTCGTAGAGACGCACCACCACGTCCCCGGAGCCGTCGTCCGCGAGCTTGACCGCCTCCACCACTGCCGCGTGGTTGTCCACGACGACGATGGGCTCGACAGGGCGTCCGCCCCGAACCGTGCGCTCGGGCAGGTTGACGCGGTAGCCCTCGCGGACCGCCTCGGCGATCCCCGCCCCGGGCGAGACCGTGACCGCGAAGGAGTGCACCCCGGCGTCGGCCCCCGGATCCGGGTACTGCGGCGACTTCAGGAGCGAGAGCCGGACGGTCGTCGTCGTGCCCCCGTCGGCGCGGACCGCATGGGTGACCTCGTGCCCGTAGACGGAGTCGTTGGCGATCGCGACCCCGTACGGCCCCTCCCCCACGTGGATCCAGCGGTGCGCGCACACCTCGAACCGCGCGGCGTCCCACGAGGTGTTCGTGTGGACAGGGCGCAGGACGTGCCCGAACTGCGTCTCGGAGGCGCTGTGCGCCGCGCGCAGGTCAAGCGGGAAGCCGAGCTTGAGCAGCTTCTGCCGCTCGTGCCAGTCCACCTCCGTCTCGATCCGCAGCGAAGCGGCGCCGGGCGCGAGGACGATCCGCTGGCGCACCCGCGAGGCGCCGATGGCGCGCTCGACCGTCAGGGCCGCTGCACCCCCCGCTTCGGCTGCGCCGCCGCCGGCGGCGATGCCGACGCTCGCCTCCCCGGCGCCCTCGACCGTGTTCCGGTAGAACCCGTCCAGGTCCCACGCGTCCCATTCGTTGGGCGTGTCCCGGTGCAGCTCGAGCCGGTTCCCGCCGTCCCCCGGCGCCACCGCCTCGCGCCCCGTGGCCGCGTCCACGAGGGAGACGAGGAGGCCGCGCCCGTCCACCTCGGCGCGGAGCACTCCGTTGTCCAGCACCCAGCGGCGCCCGCCCTCGGCAGTGCGCTCCGCCCTCGCCTCCGCGTTCGCCCGGCCCGCGGGAGGCACGACGGCGCCCGCGGCCAGGGCGGGCACGCCACCGCGGCTGTGGGGTGCGGCATTGAGGAGGAAATCGGTCTCGCCGGGGCCGACGAGCGCTGCGGCGGCGTCCGCGATGAGCCGCTCGGCGTCGTGCTCGATCCCCGCGTGCACCGCCTCCGTCTCGCGGTGCACCCACGCGATCGAGCTGCCCGGGAGGATGTCGTGGAACTGGTGCAGGAGCGTGAGCCGCCACAGGCGGCGCAGCTCCTGCACCGGGTAGGGCGCCCCCTGGCGGACGGCCGCCGCCGTGCACCAGAGCTCGGCCTCCCGCAGCACATGCTCGGCACGCCGGTTCCCCCGCTTGGTCCGGGCCTGGGCCGTGAAGGTGCCCCGGTGCTTCTCGAGGTACATCTCCCCCACCCACACCGGAGCCGAGGAGTACTCGGCCTCGGCCTCGGCGAAGAACCGGCGCGGGCTGGCGATCTCCAGCCGGGGCGAGCCCTCGAGGTCCGCCCAGCGTCGCGCGGCGGCCATCATCTCCCGCGTGGGCCCGCCGCCGCCGTCGCCGTAGCCGAACGGGATGAGGGACACCGAGGCGCGGCCGTGCTCGCTGAAGTTCCGCTCGGCGTGGGCGAGGTGCGAGGCGCGCAGATCGGAGTTGTACATGTCCGCGGGCGGGAAGTGGGTGAAGACGCGGGTCCCGTCGATCCCCTCCCACCAGAAGGTGTGGTGCGGGAAGCGGTCGGTCTGGTTCCACGAGATCTTCTGGGTGAGGAACCAGCGGTTCCCCGCCGCCCGCACGATCTGCGGGAGGGCCGCGGAGTACCCGAACGAGTCGGGCAGCCACGTCTCCTCGCAGTCCACTCCGAGCTCCTCGAGGAAGAACCGCTTCCCCTCCGCGAACTGGCGTGCCATCGCCTCCCCGCCGGGCATGTTGGTGTCCGACTCGACCCACATCCCGCCCACCGGGATGAACCGCCCCTCGGCCACGCGCTCCTTGATCCGCTCGAACAGCGCGGGGTACTCGGCCTGGACCCACGCGAACTGCTGCGCCGAGGAGCACGCGAACATGAAGTCGGGGTCCTCGTCCATGAGGGCGATCGCGTTCGAGAAGGTGCGGGCGCACTTGCGCACAGTCTCCCGGAGGGGCCACAGCCACGCGGTGTCGAGGTGGGCGTGGCCGACGCCGACGAGCCGGTGCGCGCTCGCCGGCGCCGGGTCGGCGAGCACGCCCGCGAGGGCCTCCCTCCCGGCGGGAGCGGTGCCGGCGACATCGTGCGGGTCGACGGCGTCCGCCATGTCCTCGAGCGCGCGTAGGATGCGGTGGCGGCGGGGACGGTCCTCGGGAAGCTCGCGCATGAGCCCGACCAGGCAGGTGACGTCCTGGACGAGCTCCCACACCGCGAGGTCCCTCTCGGCGAGCACCATGGGCCCGAGGCGGTAGCACGGCTCGCTCCCCGCCGTCTCGGGGTCCCCTAGCGGCGTGGGGGCGAACGTCCAGCCCCGGACGAGGTCCGGGTTCGCGGCCGCCTCGACCCAGAAGTCCACGTGCGGGCCCCCGCCGAGGGCACGGAGCGGGACGTGGTGGTTGCGGGCGTTGAGCGCCTTGACGGTCGTGCCGTCACCGCGCCACACGAGACCCTCGCACTGGAAGCCCGGCTCCTCGTGGATGAATCCGAGGTCGACGACAGCCTCCACGTCCGTGCCGGGCCCACCCCAGCCGTCGGGCACCTCGCCCGCGAGGCGCAGCCAGGTCGTGCCCCACGGGCGGCCCCAGGCCTCGCCCTCGGCCGCTCGCACGAACTCCTGCGCGAAGGCCTCCCGCGCCGGGACGGGCTCGCCCGGGGCGTCCCAGCGCGAGGCGCGCAGCGGCGTCGTGCGCCGGTGGACGGCGGGCACGAGCCGCTCGCGCAGGAGCCGGTCGATCCGGGCCTCGGTGATGCGGCGGTCGTCGTGCACGCTGCCCCCTCAGGTGATGCGGGAATGCCCCGCGTAGACGTTGAAGCTCGTCCCACGGCTGAAGCCCACGAGGGTCACGCCGGAGGTCTCTGCGAGGTCCGCGGCGAGGGACGAGGGCGCACTCACCGCCGCGAGCACGGGGATCCCGGCCATGGCCGCCTTCTGGACGAGCTCGAACGAGGCCCGGCCGGAGACCTGGAGCACCGTCCCGCGCAGCGGCAGCCGGCCCTCGCGCAGCGCCCATCCCACGACCTTGTCCACGGCGTTGTGCCGGCCCACGTCCTCCCGCAGGCACACGAGCTCGGCGTCCGCGCCGTCCTCCGTGACCCGGAACAGGCCCGCCGCGTGGACGCCGCCGGTCTTCGAGAAGAGGGCCTGGCCCTCGCGGAGGCGGTCGGGAAGGGAGGCGACGAGCTCGGGCGTGAGCCGCACGTCGTCGTCGGCCGGGCTGTGGTGCCCGGACCGGCGCACCGACTCGATCGAGTCGGTGCCGCAGATGCCGCACGAGCTCGAGGTGTACACGTTCCGGCCGGTCTCGGGGAGCGCGACGCCGGGGTGGAGCTGCGCCTCGACGACGTTGAAGGTCTGCCGCCCGTCCTCGTCCTCGCCCGCGCAGAACCGCTCGGCGAGGATCTGGCCCTTTTCCCACACGACGCCCTCGGAGACGAGGAATCCGGCCACGAGGTCGAAGTCGTCCCCGGGCGTGCGCATGGTCACGCTGTAGGACATCGCGCCGCCCGCAGCCGCGCCGGCCCCTCCGCCCAGGCGGATCTCGAGGGGCTCCTCGACCACGAGCACGTCCTCCCGGGTGCGGACGGGGTGCTCGCTGCCCAGGACGTGCTTGACGACCTTGCGGCGCTGCGTCAGCCGGCCCATGGCCCTCCTAGCTCAGCTGCCCGGCGAGCGCTTCGGCGCCTTCCGGGGTGTGGCGCTCGAACCGGACAGTGATGGCCTTGAAGCCCGGGGTGTTCGACTCCCGCGCCACGAGATCGCGGTGCACGAGTCCGTTCGCCTCGGGGAAGTAGGCGGCCGCGCAGCCCCTCGCCGTCGGGTAGGCGACGAGCCGGAAGCGCTCCGCCCGGCGCTTCTCGCCCCGGAACACGCTCACGACGTCGACGAGCTCCCGGTCCTCGAAGCCGAGCTCCGCGAGATCCTCGGGGTGGACGAGGATGACCCGGCGGCCGTCGCGGATCCCCCGGTAGCGGTCGTCGAGCCCGTAGAACGTGGTGTTGTACTGGTCGTGGCTGCGCACCGTCTGGAGGATGAGGTGGCCCTCCGGCGCCTCGAGGTACTCGAGGGGGGCCACGGTGAACCGGCCCTTGCCGATGTCGGTCGCGAAGGTGCGCGTGTCCCGCGGCGGGTTCGGCAGGACGAACCCGTTCTTGGTGCGGATCCGGGTGTTGAAGTCCTCGAAGCCCGGGAGCACACGGGAGATGTGGTCGCGGACCACGTCGTAGTCCTCGGCCATGGCCCGCCAGTCCACCGGGTGGTCGTCGCCCAGCGCCGCCACGGCCATGCGTGCGACGATGACCGGCTCGGCCAGGAGGTGCTCCGAGATCGGCTCGAGGCGGCCCTGGGTCGCGTGGACCATCGACATCGAGTCCTCGACGGAGAGGAACTGGCGGCCCTTGGGATGCTTGTCGTCCCGGTCGGTGCGCCCGAGCGTGGGGAGGATGAGCGAGGTCTTCCCGTGCACCACGTGCGAGCGGTTGGGCTTGGTCGAGATGTGGACCGTGAGCCCAGCGCGGCGCATCCCCGCTTCGAGGGCGAGCGTGTCCGAGTTGGCCTGTGCGAAGTTGCCGCCAAGGGCGACGAAGACGTCCACGTCGTCGTTCTCGAAAGCGTGCAGCGTCTCGGTCGAGTCGAAGCCGTGCTCGCGCGGCGAGTGGATGCCGAACTCCTTGTCCAGGGCCGCGAGGAGCCATTCCTTGGGCTTCTCCCAGATGCCCATGGTGCGGTCGCCCTGGACGTTGGAGTGCCCGCGCACGGGGCACGCGCCGGCACCCGGCTTGCCGAAGTTGCCCTGGAGCAGGAGGAGGTTGATGATCTCGCGGATCGTGTCCACGGAGTGCGGCTGCTGCGTCAGGCCGAGCGCCCAGCACATGATGGTGGCCTTCGACTTCGCCATGAGGTCCGCGATCGTCGCGATCTCGAGGCGGGACAGTCCCGTGGCGCGCTCGGTCTCCTCCCAGTCGATCGTGGCGCGCGCGGCCTCGTAGGCCTCGAAGCCCTCCGTCTGGGCCTCGATGAAGGCGCGGTCGACGACGGTGCCCGGCGCGCGCTTCTCCTCCTCCAGGAGGAGGTGGCCGAGTGCCTGGAAGAGCGCGAGGTCGCCGCCGACCCTGATCTGCAGGAAGTGGTCCGAGATGGTCGATCCCTCGCCCACGTAGCCGGACACCGTCTGCGGGTCCTTGAAGTGCAGGAGGCCCGCCTCGGGGAGCGGGTTGACGGCGACGACCCGGCCGCCGTTGTCGCGGCACTCCTTGAGGGCGGAGAGCATGCGCGGGTGGTTCGTGCCCGGATTCTGCCCCACGACGAACACGAGCTCGGCGTGGTGGATGTCGTCGAGGGAGACGGTTCCCTTGCCGATCCCGATGGTGGGGTTGAGCGCCGAGCCGGAGGACTCGTGGCACATGTTCGAGCAGTCCGGGAGGTTGTTGGTGCCAAGGCTGCGCGCAAACAGCTGGTACATGAACGCGGTCTCGTTCGCGGTGCGCCCGGACGTGTAGAAGACGCAGCGGTCCGGGGTCGTCGCGCGGATGTGCTCCCCGACAAGCTCGAACGCCTCGCTCCAGGAGATGCGGTGGTAGCGGTCGTCCCCGGGACGGAGCACCACGGGCTCGGTGATGCGGCCCTGCTTGGACAGCCAGTAGTCGGTCTTGTCCTCGAGCTCGGCGATGGGGTGCGCCTCCCACCATTCGGGGGTCACGGCGGAGACAGATGCCTCTTCGGCAACGGCCTTGGCACCGTTCTCGCAGAACTCTGCGGTCTTGCGCCTGCCGTCGGATTCGGGCCACGCGCAGCCGGGGCAGTCGAAACCGCCGCGCTGGTTGATCCGCAGGAGGGAGCGGGCGGTGCGGAGTGGCCCCGCCTGCTCCAGGCTGCGCTGCAGAGCGACCGTGACAGCCTTGATGCCGGCGGCCGAAGTCTCGGGTGCCTCGACGTGCAGGGAATCCTCGTTGATGTCCGTGACCGGGGACTTGTGCGTCATGGACCCATCGTGCTCCCCCTCACACCGAAAACGCGAACTGCGGCCCAGTATGTGGTCAGCAATGTGGCGAGCATCACACGTCGAGCGCGCTCCAGTCCACCGGATCCTTGGATCCGCTGGATCCGCGCGAGCCGCCCCTGCTCTGGCCCCGGCCCTTGCGGGCGCCTCCCGCCCCGGGCTCCACGAGGGGACGCCCCCACGGCAGCGGCAGGCAGGCAACCGGCTCGCCGAGCTCCACACCGTGGGGCGGGACCACCATGAGCCCGTCCGCCGCGGCCAGGCCGCGCAGCATCCCCGAGCCGGTCCCGGAGCGCGGCGAGGCCATCCCGTAGACCCGCCGGAACGGCACAATGCGCGTGCGGCGGGGGTCCGCCTCGAACGCCTCACCGCTCGGAAGCTCGACCGCGGTGAGCGGCTCGCGCCCCGACAGCGCCGCCAGCAGCGGCTCCCCTACAGCCACGAGGCCGACGATCGCGGCAAGGGGGTTGCCCGGGAGCCCGAGCACGAACCGCCCGTCGGGCAGCTCGGCGAGCACCGTGGGGTGGCCGGGCCGCATTGCGACCCCGTCCACGAGGATCCGCCCGCCCATGTCCGCCACGATGCCGCGGAGGTGGTCGCTCCCGCCCCGGCCCGTTCCGCCCGTGGTGACCACGACGTCCGCCGGCGCGCCCACCGCAGCGCCATGCCCGGCGTCGTCCGCCCCGGCGCTCTCCGGCCCCTGCGGCACGTCGGCGAGCGCGGCGGCCCACTCACCGGCGTCGTCGCCGATCCGATCGTGGCCGGCGAGGATGCCGCCGTAGGCCGCGAGCAGCGGCGGGACGAGGTGGCTGAACACGTCGCGCACGAGCCCCGGCCCCGGCAGCCCCGACTCGACGACTTCCCCGCCCGTGCGCACGAGCCGCACGAGCGGCCGGCCGGTCACCGTGAGTCCGTCGTAGCCGGCCAGCGCGGCGAGCGCGACGTGTGCGGGCGTGAGCACGGTCCCGGCGGGGACGAGGACCTCGCCGGCACGTGCCTCCTCCCCCGCGGGGCGGATGTCCGCGCCACCGCGGGGCGAGCCGGGGGGCGCGCCGGCGGCGAGGCGGAGGTGCGGGAGGCCATCCTCGTCCGGGGCCACCTCGCCGTGCTCGCGGCGCAGGACCGCGGAGGTGCCGGGCGGAAGGTCGCCGCCGGTCACGATCGTGCTGGCCTCGTGCGCGGCGAGCCGCTCGCCCGTCTCCGCGAGCACCCACGGCCCCGTGCCCCTCACGGCCCATCCGTCCATGGCGCTCGAGGCGTAATGGGGCATGTCGCGCAGCGCGGTGACGTCCTCGGCCAGGGTGCGGCCCACCGAAGCGGCGAGCGGCACGTCCGACGGCGGGATGGGGCCGGCCGCGCGGGCCGCGGTCTCGCGGGCCTCGGTCCAGGTCAGGTGGAGCGCGTGGTGGTCAGCCTCGGGCGCGTCGCCGGGGGTCATCCCTCGGTGCCGGCGGCGCGCCGGGCCCGGGTGATGCGGAGCGCGGCGCTGACCGCCGCGCCCGAGGCCTCTCCAGGCTCGGCCTGGCCGCGGCCCACGGCGAGGCCGGCGGCGTATGCGGCGAGGAACGTGGTCAGGGGCGCGGCGGGTCGAAGCACTGTGTGCGCGGCGACGCCGGCGAGGCCCAGGACGGCGTCGACGTCCACTTCGAGGCCCGAGAGCCCGAGCCCTTCGGCGAGCTCGTCGCACCACGCATGCAGGACCGCATCCTGCTCGGGCCCATCTGTGGGCCGCTGGCCCGGAGTCGACGGCTCGCTCATGCTCGGATCCTCCCCGTGTGCCGCGGCACCCGGTGCGTCCGGGCGCCTGATGCCCCAGCGCGCCGCGGCCTCCCAGGTGTCGACGTCGTCGGCCAGGCCCGGCGGGAGCTGCAGGGGCAGCAGGTCCAGCCTAGCAACGAGGTGCCTGAGCGGGCGGTCTGCGAGGCCTCCCTGCGCGGCGAGCGCTTCGAGGGCGCGGGCGAGCTCGTCGCTGCGGTAGAGCGCCAGGAGGGGCTGGAGGCGGCCGGTCTCGTCCTGCGCGGCGATCCCCGCGCACGCCGGCTCGCCGGCGGCCGCCACGGCAAGAGGGGCGAACGCCTCGGCGGCGCGCGGCAGGTCCGCAGCCAGGACGGCCGTCCAGGGTGCTCTCGTGCCCGCACGGCCGGCCAGCGCCCGGACCCCCGAGCCCACCGCCGCGAGCGGGCCCCCGAAGCGCGGCTCTTCGAGGGTGTACAGCACCGTGGGCCCTGGGTCCTCGTGCGCCGGGGCCTCCGCTGGGTCGGGAGCGGGGCCCACGACGACGACCGTCCCCGCCGCGCTGACGGCCCGCAGAGCACGCTCGAGGAGGGTCTGGCCCCCGATCCGCAGCAAGGGCTTGGGGAAGCCGCCGAGCCGGGAGGCCCTGCCGCCGGCGACCACGACGGCGTCGAACAGCGGCGCGGCGTCGAACAGCGGCACAGTGTCGAACGGTGGCACAGGGTCGAACGGTGGCAGAGTGGCGTTCAGGCTGCAGACTCCGGGGCGAGGAACGGGCTCCACTGCTCAGCGGGCTTCTCGAGCTCCTTGATCTGCCACACCGTGCCCACGGGGGGCGCGGGTGTGAAACGGAGCTTCCAGCCCATCTCGGCCGGCGTGTGGTCGCCCTTGACGTTGTTGCACCGCAGGCAGCAGGCCACGAGGTTCTCCCATGAGTCGGAACCGCCGCGCGAGCGTGGGAGCACGTGGTCCACGGTGTGCGCCGGCTTCCCGCAGTACGCGCAGGTGTGCGCGTCCCGGCGGAGCACTCCCCGCCGCGTCACCGCGCTTGCGTGCGTGCGGCGCGGGCGGATGTACCTGTTGAGCAGGATCACGGACGGACGGCTCAGCACGTCTCGCGGGCCGACGACTGGTTCGCCGTCTTCCGCCACGATGCTCGCCTTCCCGGCGAGCACGAGCACGAGCGCCCTGCGGAAGGTGACCACCGCGAGCGGTTCATAACCGGCATTCAGAACGAGTGTGCGCATGCGCGTTCCTCTTAACGGCCGCATCCGGTCAGGGGCAACAGGGCCGGCTGCCCTGTGCTTGGCCGGACTGATCGACTCTCCCAGCGTACTGAACGCGTCAACCGTCTTGCCCGGTTCGGGGCGCCCGGCGCCGAGGTGTCCGCCAACGTTCACGCGAAGGCAACCTCCCCCGGAACCCCATCCGGACCGGCTCCCGGAAGCCTCCGCCTTGGGAATTGCCGCCCTTGGGAAGCGCCGCCCGTGGAAGCGCCGCCTCCGGACAGCGCCAGACGCAGAACGCCCCCTCCCAGACGGGAGGGGGCGTTCTGAGCCTGGCCGGGCCGTTCGCTGCCGGAGCCGGGTCTGGTGTCAGCGGGTTCAGCCGCCCACGCGGATGAACACGGGGCCGGAGCCCACGTTGACCGAGAACAGGGAGGTGGTGCCGCCGTTCCAGCCGCCGTGGACGGCCTGGCCGTTGCCGACGTAGACAGCGATGTGGGCCAGACCCATGCCGCCGTCCTCGTAGTACGCGAGGTCGCCGGGCTGGGCCTCCGCGGCGCTCACCGTGCGGCCGAGCGAGAGGTAGCCGGCGGGCCAGCCGTGGTAGTTGATGCCGACGGCCGCGAGCGAGTTCGTGACCAGCATGGTGCAGTCCTGGGCCACGCCGAGCTGGGCGTAGGCGGCGGCCGCGATCGACGCGCCCATGCCGCTCTTGACAGCCGGGGCGGGTGCCACGGGCTCGACCGGAGCCGAGGAGGCGACGGCGAGCGTCGTCTCGGCGGCAGCCTCGACCGGTGCGGCCTCCACGGGTGCGGCCTCCTCGACGACCGGGGCGGGCTCCTCGATCACGGGCGCGGCGACGGACTCGACGACCGGGCGCTCGAACGTGAGGTCCGCGGTGGCCTCGGCCGAGACGGCGGCCTGGACGGCCTGCGTCGTCTCGAGGGCGACCGGCGCCGAAGCCTCCCGCTGGACGGGCGCCTCGGCGGCGTTGGCGGCGACGCCGCTGGTGAGGACGAGGCCTCCCGCGGCGGCGATGACGGCAGCCTGGCGGCCCACGCCGCCGGCGTTGTCCGAAACGGCCTTGGCGATGACGGAGAGCGAGGACGGGGCCTCGGCGCGATGGCGGGCGATGCCTGCACGAGTGGTCATGTGGTTCTCTCTTTCGTGTCCCCCGGGCCGCAGGGGGTGGCGCGGCACAGGGCGGGGCGCTGCGGCGTTCAGGGGGACCGCAGGACCCGAAGCGGTTGGTCTCAGGAAAGGGTGTAGAACACCGAGGAGCCGGTCGCGTTGACCGCGTGGAGGAGGGTTCCCTGCGAGGGGTTGAGGGCGCTGACCATCATCCCGTTGCCGACGTAGATGCCGACGTGGGCCCCGCCGTTCTGGACCACGAGGTCGCCGGGGGCCGGCGTCGCGGTCGGCGTCATGATGGACCAGGCCTGGACGCGCGGGATGCTGATTCCGGCCTGGGCGTAGACCCACTGGGTGAAGCCGGAGCAGTCCCAGCCGGCCGGGCTGTTGCCGCCCCAGACGTACGGGCTTCCGATGCCCGTGTAGGCGATCGCGGCGAGGGTCGAGCCGGCAGCGCTCGAGGCGTCGATGACGGCGACGTCCGACGACTGCGCCGCAAGCGTGGGCTCGGGCTCCTCGACGGTCTCGACGACGGGCGCGGCGACCGAGGCGACGGCAGGGCGCTCGAAGTCGACCTTCGCCTCCTGCGGGGCGACAACCGTGGGCGCGGCGGCGCTGGCCACGTCCGAGAGGGCAGATGCCTCGCGCTGGGACTCAGCGGCCTGAGCGGGAAGCCCGGCAGAGATGATCAGGCCCGAGGCAGCCGCGATGACGGCAGCCTGACGGCCGAGGGTGCCTGCGTTGTCGTTCACGGCCTGCGTGACAGCCTCGAACGGGCTGGTGCGGACCGGAACGGCGCGGTGGCGCGCAGTCATGGTGCGTGACGACACAGAAGTAGCCTCTCCCAGTGCCTACGAGGTGAGCTGTCGGGTTCGGATTGGAAGTATCCGGCCTCCCGGCTCGCGCCGGGCTGCTTGACCCCAAGGCCCCCGGAAGGGCCGCAAGTGGTTCCCCCGCCCCTGCCAGACGAAGTGTGCGAACGGACTCTGGGACGTGGCAGAGCTAGGCATTCATCCCAGATGTTCCGACTTGGTGGGAGCCGGAACAGAAACGACCTTACCGGACGACAACGCAAATGTCACATTCGGATCACGGGCCGTGATCGTGTCGTCACGAAAGGGACACGCCGGTTTCCCAGCACCCGTTTCCGCACCCAGTTCTGCGCGGCAGGTTTTGCCGGGCTGGGGCATGGGTAGGACCGATGGTGGTGGGAGCACGTGGACGGCGGAGCGGGGAGAACGGCCCGCATCGGCTAGGCCCGGCTGGCGAGGACGATCTGGTGGGGATCAGAGCCAGCCGTTGGGGTCGACGACCTCTCCGTTGACCATGACCTCGAAGTGGAGGTGGCAGCCGGTGGATGCACCTGTTGTGCCTGCAAGCGCGACGATCGCGCCGCGCTCGACTCGGTCGCCGACCGCGACAGAGAACGCGGAAAGGTGGTTGTAGGTGGTCTCGAGCCCGTTCCCGTGGTCCACCACGACGCGCATGCCGCCGCCATAGGGATGCCATCCGGCGAAGGTCACAGTGCCGCCTGCTGCGGCCTTGACGGCCGTGCCGCACTGGGCAACGAAGTCCTGGCCCCGGTGGAACTCGCCCGCCCAGCCGCTCAGCGGGCTCACGCGGTAGCCGAATGCCGAACTGGCGACCATCGAGTCGAGGGGATCCCCGAGGCTGCTCTTGGCCTGGGCGGGAGTGAGGCCGCCGGCGGACTGGACGCTCAGGAGGTGCTGGAGGCGGCCGTCCGGGTCGATCTGCGTGCCCACAGAAGTCCGGGAGAAGGCGACAACGGCTTCGCCGGAGGCGGTGACCTGGGGCTGCGGAGCAGTCTCCGCGGCGGTTGCGAGCCCGGCATCGACGGCGTCGGCTCCGGCCGTGGTCGGGATGGTGGCTGTCAGCACGAGGCCCGTGGCGGCCAGTGCCATGCCGGCCTTCTGGCCGACGCCGGCGGCCGAGGCGATCTCGGCGAACTGGCGGACAGCCCCGGGGCGGGCGGCTGCGCGGCGCCCTCGGCGTGCGGCGTCGCGCGGCCTGAGGCCCGATTCCGAGGCAGATGCAGTCTCAGCGCGGCGGCGGCCGCTGACAGCTTGCTGGGTCAAGCGATTCCCTCTCTGGTTTCGATCGCCTGCGAAGTTAGCTGTCGGGTTCGAGCCAGAGAGTCCGACTCGGCCCAGCTGCCGGAGGCCCTTCGGCACGCGGGTGCCCACAGGGGGCGGTGCAAGGGCTTCCGAGCATGCTGCGGCTTCACCCCAAGGCGGCCTGGGCCGCCAACGGTGGTTCCCCCGCCTCTGCCTTGGTGGTGCATCTCGATCCGCTGGCAGAGCTCGGCGGGCGGAGCGAGGTCACGTCGATGTCTCGGCGTGCGCTCACCATCATAGGGGAAGAACGAGGTGGCGTAACACTTTCGTGATGTTTAGTGAGACAAGGCTCACATCCGGGAGCCCGTCCCCTATTCCTCCAGAGAATGGAGATTCCGACCCCTTATGTTCGGATCTGTTCGGCCCCGACCGCCTCGTGCGGGCGGGTGGGATCAGCCGAGCGATACGAAGACGTGCGCAGCCACCTCGAGGGGCAGCTCCAGCGCCCCGTCCACGGTAGGAGTGCGCACGGCGATGTAGTCCCCGACGCGCTCGAGGGCGACCTTCGCCCCAGGCCGGATCCCGCCCTCCTCGAGCTGCACGAGGAGCTCGGGGTCCACCTGGATCGGCTCCGCGAGCCGGCACACCACCACACGGGAGCCGGGCGCGTAGCCCTCCATCGCCTCCACGAGGCTCATCACGCCCTCGCCGAAGCCTTCCGCCGCCGCGCCGCCGAGCGCCTCGAGTCCGGGGATCGGATTGCCGTACGGGGATTCGGTCGGCCGGCCGAGGAGCTCGTAGAGGCGCCGCTCGACCCGCTCGCTCATGACGTGCTCCCAGCGGCACGCCTCGTCATGGACATATGCCCAGTCGAGGCCGATCACATCCGAGAGGAGGCGCTCGGCCAGACGGTGCTTGCGCATGACCTCGACCGCGCGCCTGCGGCCGGTCTCGGTGAGCTCGAGATGGCGGTCGCCCGAGACGACCACGAGGCCGTCACGCTCCATGCGGCCCACTGTCTGCGACACCGTGGGGCCCGAGTGGCGGAGCCGCTCGGCGATGCGGGCACGCAGCGGCACGATCCCCTCCTCCTCGAGCTCGAGGATGGTGCGCAGGTACATCTCGGTGGTGTCGATGAGGTCGGACATGCGAGGCTTCATGCTCCTGGGTGCGAGGGGTCGGCGCGGCCGGCGGACGCACAGCCAGTCTAGCTTATTTTGAGCTGCTCAGATTAGCCGTGATGTCATGCTCACTCGCGGATTCGCCGCCGTCCAACGGCGTGCGGCAGACTGATGGCGTGCTGAGCCCGCGCGTTCCGCGAGGGTCCCGAACGTCAGGAGGCTTCGCCCGTGGGCGCCACAGAAACCGTCCAGCTCCAGATCCCCGCCGGGCTCCTGCCCGCCGACGGCCGGTTCGGCGCCGGCCCCTCCAAGGTCCGTCAGGCCCAGGTGGACGCCATCGCGGCTGCGGGCAGCAGCCTGCTCGGCACGTCGCACCGCCAGGCGCCCGTCAAGAACCTCGTGGGCAGCGTCCGCGAGGGCCTCATGGAGTTCTTCAACGCCCCCGAGGGCTACGAGGTGATCCTCGGCGTCGGCGGCTCGACCGCCTTCTGGGACATCGCCTCGTTCGGGCTCGTCCGCTCGAAGGCGCAGCACCTCTCCTTCGGGGAGTTCGGTTCGAAGTTCGCCAAGGCCACCGACAAGGCACCCTTCCTCGAGGCGTCCTCAATCCTCACGGCACAGCCGGGCACGCGGCCGCAGCCGGTGGCGGAGGCCGGGGTCGACGTGTACGCGTGGCCCCAGAACGAGACCTCGACCGGCGTCGCCGCCCCCGTCCAGCGCGTCGCGGGCGCGGACGAGGGATCGCTCGTGGTCATCGACGCGACGAGCGCCGCGGGCGGCCTCGCGGTCGACGTTGCCGAGAGCGACGTCTACTACTTCGCCCCCCAGAAGAACTTCGCGTCCGACGGCGGGCTGTGGCTCGCGCTGTTCTCCCCCGCCGCGCTCGAGAGGGCTGAGGAGATCAAGGCCTCCGGCCGCTGGATCCCGGACTTCCTCGACCTCAAGACCGCGATCGACAACTCGAAGCTCAACCAGACGTACAACACCCCGAGCCTCACGACACTCGTGGGGCTGAACGCCCAGGTCGAGTGGCTCAACGCCTCGGGCGGCCTCGAGTGGGCGGCGGCCCGCACGGCCGACTCGGCCGGCCGGGTCTACGCGTGGGCCGAGTCCTCCGACTACGCCACCCCGTTCGTTGCCGAGCCCGCGGACCGTTCGAACGTGATCGTCACCGTGGACTTCGACGACTCCGTCGACGCCGCCCGGGTCGCCAAGGTCCTGCGCGCCAACGGCGTGGTGGACACCGAGCCTTACCGCAAGCTCGGCCGCAACCAGCTGCGCATCGCCACGTTCGTCGCGATCGAGCCGGAAGACGTCACCAAGCTGACCGAGAGCATCGACTGGGTCGTGGGCCAGCTCAGGGGCTGATCCACGCTCACTGCAGAACACGACGACGGCGGGCCCACCTCGAGGAGGTGGGCCCGCCGTCGTCGTCTGGCCTGGTCGGCTCCGTCGTGCCTGGCCTATTCGGCCTCGCCCTGCTCTGGCTCACCGGCGCCGGGGGCGGCATCGGCCTCGGGGACGGCATCGGACCCGGGTGCGTCGACCGGCTCGTCCGACGCCGCCCGGGCCGGCTCGTTCTCAGCCTCCTGCGCCGTGTCCTCGGGGCGCACGCGCTCGGACCACGGGACCCATTCGGGTGCGAGGAGGGCGTCCTCGCCGGGCAGGAGGCCGATCTCGCTCACGGTCACGTCCTTCGAGCGGGAGGTCCGGGCGAGGGCCACGAACCAGAGCCACCCGCGGTAGCCGCCCAGCCGGGACTCGAAGAGGTGGGTGACGGTGCGCTCGCCCTCGCTCTTGGCGGCCACGTGCTCTCCGACGTCGGCCGGACGCGCAATGGGCGCAAGGGCCTCGCGCGCGGCGTCGACCGCCGAGGCGAGGTAGGCGTCCGGACGGCCGACGCGCCACGCGGGGATGCCGGCGTCCGTCAGCGGGATCCCCCGCGGCCCGGAGGCCGCAGGGTTCCGCTGCGCCGATGTGGTCTTGGCCGAGGTGGTCTTGACGGAGGGCATGGCTACGCTTCGAGCTGGTCGGCCACCCGGCGGAGGGCTGCTGCGATGGCCGCGCCCTTCTCCGGGTAGGTCCCCTTGGCCAGCTGGCCGGAGAGGTTGTCGAGGACGCTCACGAGGTCCTGCACGATCGGGGCGAGCTCACGGGCGGGCACCCGCTTGGCCCGCGCCACGGACGGGAGCCGGTCCAGGACCCGGACGCTCAGGGCCTGGGGGCCGCGGCGGCCGTCCGCCACCCCGTACTCGAGCCGCATGCCGGTCCTGACCTCGGCGTCCGCGGGCACGGCCGAGCCGGGCAGGAACACTTCCTGCCCGTCGTCGCCAGCGATGAAGCCGAAGCCTTTCGCCTTGTCGAAGAACTTGACCTTGCCAGTGGGCACTGACACAACCCCCATCTGTGAGGAATATGCGCTCACTGCAGTCGGGCGGTCCCGGGGCAGGGGACGGCCCGCGGCGGGCGTGCGCGAGCTTGCTGTAGTCCTTCTAGGTTACTGGCTTGCACCATGCATGACGGCATGGTGCGGGCCAGCGGTCCCGCACGCTGTTAGGTTGTAGCCATGGTGCCTTCCCTTCCCCAGCAGGGATCCGCAGAGCAGCCGGGCCGCGCGCAGCGGCCGGACGGCACAGGGCCGGGCCGCGCAGAAGCGGTCGGACGCGAGGGTGCGCACGCCTGGCGGCGCGCGGCCACCGTTGGCGGGGCGGCCCTTGCGGCGGTCTCGCTCGCGGCCTGGGGGGCAGTCCTCGGGCTCGCGGCCGCGGGCTGGACGGCCCCGCCATGGGTCACCGTCCTCGCCCTCTGGGGCCTTCCCCTCGCCTTCGTCCTCATGGCTGCGGCGATCGCGGCAGCGGTCTTCGAGAGGAGGCGCGGCTGAGATGTCGTCGATCCGCGCGCTCGCCGAGGAGCTCTCCGCCCGGGGCAATGACGCCCTGCGCCGCCTGTTCGCGGCGCGCCCCGACCTCATCATGCCGAGCGTTCCGGACTTCGCCGCGCTCGCGGCGCGGGCCTGCGCGAGGGCGAGCCTCCAGCGCGCGCTCGAGGCCCTCTCGAAACCCGAGCTGCAGGTGCTCGAGGCCCTCGTCCTCACGACCAACGAGGACGAAGGCCGCAGCGGCAGCAGCGTGGAGCTGCGCCACGCCGTCGGCGGCGCCACCCTGGGCAACCTCGAGGCGCTGCTCGGGACCCTGTCCCAGCTCGCGCTCGTGTACCGGACCGACCCGCCGGACACCATCCACTCCGCCTCGGGCAGCAGGCGCCGCTACTACCTCCCGGTGGCCCGGGTGCGCGAGGCCCTCGGGAGCTACCCGGCCGGGCTGGGCCGCACGTACACCGAGCTCGCGGCGGCGTCCCCCGTCTTCGCGGAGCGGGCCGCAGCCATAGCCAACGCGATCACCGCCGCGGTCCAGCAGCAGCCGGTGGAGCACCACATCGCCGCCGCGTACGCCCTCGAACGCTGGGCGTGCCTCCCGGAGGCGCTCGACGGCGCACCGCCCCGCACGCGCGAGATGCTCGCGAAGTTCGCACACTGGCCGGTCGGAGCGGTTCCCCACGCCGTGGCGCGCGTCCATCCCGGCCGCAAGACGGACAACCCTGTTGACTGGCTCCTCTCCCACGGCCTCCTGGTCCCGCTCGACGACGAGCACGTGGAACTCCCGCGCGCGGTGGGCCTCGCCCTGCGCGGAGGCCGGATCGTGCCCGAGCTCACCCTCGCTCCCCCGGCGGCCGGGACCACGGCCACGAGTTCGGCGCTCAGCGCGAACGCGGCGCTCGGGGCCGTGGCGGACATCCTCCGGCTCGTGAGCGCCCTCGCGGTCGAGGCCGCCGAGCGGCCCGTCGAGACGCTGCGGGCCGGCGGCGTGGGGACCAGGGAGCTGCGCCGGCTCACGGCGGCGCTGCGCGCCGAGCCGGACCAGACGGTGTTCGCGCTCGAGCTCGCGGCGGAGGCCGGCGTGCTCTCGCTGGACCCGGACACGTCCTCGTGGCGCGCCACGGGCGGCGAGGACTGGCTCGCGCTCTCCCGGCCCGAGCAGTGGCTCCTGCTCGCCACGGCATGGCTCGACACAGTCCGGGTGCCGTACCTCGCGATGGCCTCCGAGGGCAGCGACCAGCTCGCGGCCCTCTCCGGGGAGGGCCAGCGGCCGGACGCCCCCGCCGTGCGCCGCCGCGTCCTCGAGGTGGCAGGCCTGCTCGCGGACGAGGCCGGGCAGCCGGAGGGCAAGTGCGCCGTGGCGGACGCCGAGGCCATCCGCCGCCGCATCGACTGGCTCCAGCCCCGGCTCTGCCGGCGACTGCGGGGCCTGCTCGAGGGCGTGCTCACCGAGGCCGCGATGCTCGGGTTCACGGGCTCCGGCGCGCTCACGCGGATCGGGGCCATGGTCCTCGCCGACGACTTCGAGGGCGCGCAGCGGCGGCTCGCCGAGCACCTTCCGCCCGCAGTGGACAAGGTCCTCCTGCAGGCGGACCTCACGGCGGTGGCGCCGGGCTACCTGGACCCGGCCCTCGCGCGGCGGCTCGCGCTCCTGGCCGACCCTGAGGGCCGCGGCCCCGCCACGGTCTACCGGTTCTCGCCCGCGAGCCTGCGGCGCGCGCTCGACGCGGGCGAGGACGCCGCATCGATCCACGCCTTCCTCGCCGAGAGCTCCTCGACTCCCGTCCCCCAGCCCCTCGCCTACCTCGTGGACGACACGGCGGCCCGCCACGGCCGCATCCGGGTGGGCCGTGCGGGCAGCTTCGTGACGGCCGACGACGAGACCGCCATCGCGGGGATCCTCGCCGACCCCGCGTCCCGGCAGCTCGGGCTGACCCAGATCGCTCCGACAGTCCTCGTGAGCAACGCGTCACCCGCCGAGGTCGCGGCGGTGCTGCGCGAGCTCGGGCACTCCCCCGCCGTGGACGCCTCGCTGGACCCGGTGATCCGGCTCCGCCGCCGGAGCGGCACGCGCGGCCTCGTCCCGCCCGAGCCGCGGAACGCCCTGCCGGATGCGGAATCGGTCGAGGCGCAGCTCGCCGTCCTGCGCACCCAGTCCCCCTTGGGCAGTGCGGTGGACGAGGCCGCGCCGCTCATGGGGATCGAGACCCTGCAGAAGGCCATCCGGCTCAAGCGGGCTGTACGCTTGAACATCGTCGATGCGCTGGGCAACTCGAGTGTCGAGGAGCTGCGGCCCGTCTCCATCTCGGCGGGGCGCGTGCGCGTGTTCGACCCGGAGCGCGAGACCGAACGGGTGCTCAGCGTGCACCGGATCATCGACGTCGAGCTTGCCTGACGGGAGGGGCACATGGGCGACGGCCCCCTGATCGTCCAGAGCGACAAGACCATCCTTCTCGAGGTCGACCACCCCGATGCCGACGAGGCGCGCCACGAGATCGCCGCGTTCGCCGAGCTCGAGCGCGCCCCCGAGCACGTGCACACCTACCGGCTCACGCCGCTCGGTCTGTGGAACGCGCGCGCTGCCGGGCTCGACGCCGAGAAGGTCCTCGACGCGCTCCTGCGGCATTCGCGCTTCCCGGTCCCGCACTCGCTCCTCATCGACGTCGAGGAGACCATGTCCCGGTACGGTCGCCTGCGGCTCGAGAAGGACCCCGTGCACGGGCTCGTGCTGCGCTCGGAGGACTTCCCCGTGCTCGAGGAGGTGCACCGGGCCCGCAAGATCGCGCCGATGCTCGGCCCGCGGATCGATCCGCAGACCACGGTGGTCCATGCCTCGCAGCGCGGCGCCCTCAAGCAGGCGCTGCTGAAGATCGGCTGGCCGGCCGAGGACCTCGCCGGCTACGTGGACGGCACGCCGCATCCCATCGCGCTCGAGGAGCAGGGCTGGTCCCTCCGCCCGTACCAGCGGGTGGCGGCGGAGAACTTCTGGGCCGGCGGCAGCGGCGTCGTCGTGCTCCCCTGCGGCGCAGGGAAGACGCTCGTCGGGGCCGCCGCCATGGCCCAGTCCTCCACGACCACGCTCATCCTCGTCACGAACACCGTCTCCGCCCGGCAGTGGCGGGATGAGCTCCTGCGGCGCACGACCCTGACGGAGGACGAGATCGGCGAGTACTCGGGCTCGGTCAAGGAGGTCCGGCCCGTCACGATCGCCACGTACCAGGTGCTCACGTCCAAGCGGGGCGGGCTGTACCCGCACCTCGAGCTCCTGGACCGGAACGACTGGGGGCTCATCGTGTACGACGAGGTGCACCTCCTGCCCGCGCCGATCTTCCGCATGACTGCCGACCTGCAGGCCCGGCGCAGGCTGGGCCTCACCGCGACCCTCGTGCGCGAGGACGGGCGCGAGGGCGAGGTGTTCTCGCTCATCGGGCCCAAGCGCTACGACGCGCCGTGGAAGGACATCGAGTCGCAGGGCTACATCGCGCCCGCGGACTGCGTCGAGGTCCGGGTGGACCTGCCGCGGGACGAGCGCATGGCCTACGCAATGGCGGACGAGGCGGACAAGTACCGCCTGTGCGCGGCGAGCGAGACGAAGACCGCGGTGGTCGAGCGGCTCGTGGAGCGGCACGCGGACGAGCAGCTGCTCGTGATCGGGCAGTACCTCGACCAGCTCACCGAGATCGGCGAGCGCATCGGCGCGCCGGTGATCATGGGCTCGACGAGCGTCAAGGAGCGGCAGCGGCTCTTCGATGCCTTCCGGGCCGGCGAGGAGAAGCGGCTCGTGGTCTCGAAGGTCGCGAACTTCTCGATCGACCTGCCGGAGGCGTCCGTCGCCATCCAGGTCTCGGGCTCGTTCGGCTCGCGGCAGGAGGAGGCGCAGCGGCTCGGGCGGCTCCTGCGGCCCAAGGCGGACGGGCGCGCCGCGCGGTTCTACGCACTCGTGGCCCGGGACACGCTGGACCAGGACTTCGCCGCGAAGCGCCAGCGGTTCCTCGCCGAGCAGGGGTACGCGTACCGGATTCTCGACGCCGCAGACCTCACCTGACGCGTCCGGGCGTCAGCGGGACGCAGGACCCGACCTCACCCGGACGGGTGGGCCCGGGCGGGGCCTCCAACTCGGGTCGAATTTTTATAGCGCGCGTTATGGAAATTTGCCGCCTCCGCTCCTAGACTCTGGGTGCTGGGTTAGCGCTCGTTCCGCTTCGGCGGACCGTCGCCGGACGCTGGGGGCCGTGCTGACTTTGGATTCGCGTCACATGCGAAAGCAGCACTCCATGAAAATCAACCATCGCACCCGCTGGGGTGCCTGTCTCGCCGTGGCCGCTCTCGTCATGGCAGGGGCAACATCCGCACAGGCCACACTGGCCGGCGGAACCATCGATGCCTCTGATGGCAATCTGATAGTCGACGGCGCACCCGACTGGGCCAACGCAGGCGTCGACTGTACGGTCCCGACGTACTGCGGGCTGGACCAGCCCACTGGCCAGACCGACGACTCCTTCACGCAGGGCACGAGCGAGGACACGCCCGTCCCGGTTCTCGACCAAGGATCGATCCCGCCCAACAAGAGCGACCTCACGCGGTTCTACGCGAAGATCGTCACCGAGGCCAACGGCAAGGACTATGCCTACCTCGCGTGGGAGCGCGTCCAGGCGCCCACTGGCACCACCAACATGGACTTCGAGCTGAACCAGTCCACGCAGAAGTCCGCCAACAATGTCACGCCCGTCAGGACGGACGGCGACATCCTGGTGAAGTACGACCTCTCCAAGGGCGGAACCCACCCGGACATCTCCTACTCGTTCTGGCTGACGTCCCTCGACTCCCCCAAGCTGCCCAGCGGCGCGACCTCCGCCAGTACGGCCTGCGAGAAGAACAACTCGTTCCCCTGCTGGGGCAAGTCGATCGCTCTCACGGGGGCGGGAATCGTCGAAGCGTCGATCAACGAGCAGACCGTCACCGATCCGATTCCGCCGAGCAACCCCCGCGACCTGGACCCGCTGACGTTCGGCGAGGCCGCGATCAACCTCACCGATTCGGGCATCATCCCCGCAGGCGTGTGCGCGAGCATCGGCCAGGCGTACCTCAAGAGCCGTTCGTCGGACTCGTTCACCGCAGCCCTCAAGGACTTCGTCGCCCCGATCTCGGTGAACTTCAACAAGTGCGGTTCTATCAAGATCGTCAAGAACACCGTCGGCGGCAACGGGACATTCGGCTACGGGACGAGCGCCAACCTCGGCCTGACGGGCAACACGTTCTCGCTCACCACTGTGGGCAACACGGCGAACCGCACCTTCGCGGACCTCTTCGCCGGGGCCTACTCGTTCGACGAGACGAGCATGCCGACGGGCTGGCAGTTCACCTCGTTGACCTGCGCGAACGATTCCGGCAAACCGGCCAGCACGTGGACGGTCACCGGTGACCAGGTAACAGTCAACCTGGTCGCACAAGGCGCAGTGACGTGTACCTACACCAACACTGCCCAAGCGAGTCTGACTGTCGCGAAGGTCACCAACCCCACCCCGAATACAACGGCCTCCTTCGGCTTCACGGGCCCAGGCGGGGACACGGGGACGCTCAAGGACGGGCAGTCGTTCACCCGGTCGAGCCTCTCGCCCGGACAGTACGTCTGGACCGAGAACGACCCGACGCCGACCTTCGACCTGACCAACGTGGTCTGCAATGACGCGAACAGCGTGGGCAGCGTGACCGCACGGACAGCGACGTTCAACCTCGAGCCGGGCGAGAACGTCACCTGCACGTTCACCAACCGGCAGCGTGGCAAGATCGACGTGCTCAAGGTCGACGACGACGATCCGGCTGTTCCTCTCGCCGGGGCGGTCTTCACGCTCTACACGGACGCCACTCCTGTCGGCGGAACGCGTGGCGCAGAGGACACCTCGACGGGCGTGACCTGCACGACGAGCGCTGCAGGAACCTGCTCCTTCACGAATGTCGTACCCGGTACCTACTGGGTCGTGGAGACGACGACGCCCGCCGGCCACTCGACCGCCGCTGACCAGCAGGCCACGGTCGGCGCGGGAGGCACGGTGTCGCTGACCTTCACCAACCCGCGCGAGTTCAAGATCATCGTCCTCGTGTGCAAGAACGCGGACAACTCGCTCTACCCGAGCACCGTGACGATCGACGGCCAGAACAAGACGTCGCTCGCCACCGCTCCGACCGGGTTCACCTCCGCAGACCTCTGCGGTCTGGGCGGCGCGTCCTACAGCCCGAAGGGCAAGGGCAACCATCCGGGCAATGTGAACATCCCCCAGTGACAGGCCAGCTCTGACCCTCACTGACACTCCAGGAGGCCCTGCTCCGGCGGGGCCTCCCCTGCGCCAGGGCCAGCTGCCGCATAGAACCGCCGCCCACCCAGCACCGGGACACGGGCTCCGCCTCACAGCTCGCGTCCAGACGATTCCCAGACAGGGGCCCCACCATAGGAGGGTGAAGAAGCCAGCACCCGAGGCCCGTCTCCTCGTCGTCGACGACGAGCCGAACATCCGCGAACTGCTCTCGACCTCCCTGCGCTTCGCCGGGTTCGAGGTCATCGCCGCAGGCAACGGCCGCGACGCCCTCACCGCGGCGCAGGAGCAGGCGCCGGACCTCGTGGTCCTGGACGTCATGCTCCCGGACATGGACGGCTTCACGGTCACCCGCAAGCTGCGCGCGGCCGGCCGGCACGTCCCCGTCCTCTTCCTCACCGCCAAGGACGAGACCGAGGACAAGGTCCAAGGGCTCACCGTGGGCGGCGACGACTACGTCACCAAGCCCTTCAGCCTCGACGAGGTGGTGGCCCGCATCCGCGCCGTCCTGCGCCGCACCCAGCCCGTGCTCGACGACGACGCCGTGATCCGCGTGGACGACCTCGAACTCGACGACGACGCCCACGAGGTGCGCCGCGGCGGCACCACGATCGACCTCTCCCCCACGGAGTTCAAGCTGCTGCGCTACCTCATGCTCAACCCCAACCGGGTCCTCTCCAAGTCCCAGATCCTCGACCACGTGTGGGAGTACGACTTCAACGGCGACGCTTCGATCGTCGAGTCCTACATCTCGTACCTGAGGAGGAAGGTCGATGCGGACGGGCCGAGCCTGATCCAGACCAAGCGCGGGGTCGGCTACGTCCTGCGGACCGCAGAGAAGCGCTGAGCATGCTGGCCCTCTGGAAGGGCGCGTCGCTGCGCACGCAGCTGGTCGTCATCATGATGGTCCTGCTCACCGGGGCCATCCTCGTGACTGCCGGGGCCACCCTCGCCCAGCTGCGCACGACGCTCGTGGAGCAGCTCGACGAGAAGCTCCTGACGGCGTCGGACTTCGCGAAGAAGAACCAGGACATCGGGCTCCTGACCGACCCGAACCCGCTCCTGCCGACCGAGTACCACCTCATCCTCTACACGCCCGGCGAAACCCCCCGCACCTACCCGGGACTCGACCCGGCCGCGAGCCGGCCCGACATCGAGACGATGACGCCGGAGGAGGCGCGCGTCCTGCAGGACCGGCAGATCGTGCGGCAGGCCAAGGGGACGGACCGCTCGGTGGACTGGCGCTACATCGCCATCCCCGTGCGCATCACGGACACCGACGAGCTCGCGGCCATGGTCATCGCGCTGCCGCTCACGCCGGTCGAGCAGGCCATGGCGAAGCTGCTCGCGATCGTCGCCGGGATCGGCGCCCTCACCGCCAGTGCCGTCTTCGTCATCGCCACCTGGACGGTGACCCGCGCCTTCCGGCCGCTGCGGCGGGTCGAGAAGACCGCCGCAGCGATCGCGGCCGGCGACCTCTCGCTGCGTGTGGACAGCGAGGCGCCGGGCACCGAGCTCGGCCGGCTCTCGGCCTCGCTCAACGCGATGCTCTCCCACATCGAGGTGGCATTCCGGGCGCGCACCGAGTCCGAGGCCCGCATGCGGCGGTTCATCTCCGACGCCTCGCACGAGCTCCGGACCCCTCTCGTGACCATCCGCGGCTTCTCCGAGCTCTACCGGCACGGCGCCCTCACCACGGGCGAGGACGTCGGGACCGCCATGGGGCGGATCGAGAGCGAGGCCAAGCGCATGGGGACCATGGTCGAGGACCTCCTGACCCTGGCCCGGCTCGACGAGCAGCGGCCGCTCCAGCTGCGCCCACTGGACCTGCTCCCCCTCGCGAACGACGCGGTCGTGGACGCCCAGGCCGCCGCCCCCGAGCGAACTGTGCGGCTCGTAGGCCTCGAGGAGGGGCTCCTGCCCGCCAAGGCGCCGACCCTCGGCGACGAGGCGCGGCTGCGGCAGGTGGTCGGCAATCTCGTCAGCAACGCCCTCCGGTACACTCCCGCCGGGTCCCCCCTCGAAGTGGCTGTGGGCACGCGGCACCATGCCTCGCACCAGGCCGCCGTGATCGAGCTGCGCGACCACGGCCCGGGGATCGCCGCCGAGGACACCGCCAAGATCTTCGAGCGCTTCTACCGCGCTGACACCTCCCGGACCCGGGAGACCGGCGGGACAGGGCTCGGCCTCGCGATCGTCGCGGCGATCGTCGGGTCCCACGGCGGCACCGTGCGGCACGAGGCGACCCCCGGCGGAGGTGCGACGTTCGTCGTCGAGCTGCCGCACGTCGTCGTGCCCGAGAGGCCGGCCGGGTCGCCTGCCGTGCAGGCGGCTGCGGACGACGCTGGGAGCGAGGCGGGCGGTCGCGGCACCAGCGGGCGCGGTGCCAGCGGGCGAAGCACCGGGGGCCAGGCCCAGCCCGCCGGACGGCGGGGGCGCAGCCTCGGAGGCTGACTTGTCCTCCACAGGCACCCGGATTCGTCCGGTTTTTCCACAGAATGCCCTCACGGCCGGGGAGGGTACACGCTGCCTGCCTAGGCTCGAACGTGATGGCGCGGCACCGGCCGCGGCACGGACGGAAGGGCACAGTGGCATGGCGATCATGAAGGTGGACACCGAGGCGATCGGCGTCGGCGCGCAGCAGGTCATGGCGACGGGAGAGCGCGTGCGGGCCGAGGTCCAGACGATGCGGGCCGGCCTCGAGAACCTGCGCGGGAGCTGGCAGGGGCAGGCCTCGAACAACTTCCAGGTGCTCGTCGCCGAGTGGGCGCGCACCCAGGCGCAGGTCGAGGCCTCGCTCAACCAGATCGGGGCGGCCCTGCAGTCCGCCGGCGCCGCCTACGGCGAGATCGAGACAGCGAACGCGGGCCGCTTCGCGCGGTGAGGGCTGAGCGTCCGCTGCCCGGCCGCCCTGCGCGCAGCTGGCGCAGGGCGGCCGGGCACGCCTTGTGAGCACGCGTGCTCTGGCAGGATGGGACCCATGACGATCACCGCCGCCGCAGACGGCTCTGCCCTCGGAAACCCCGGCCCCGCAGGCTGGGCCTGGTACGTGGACGAGACCTGCTGGCACGCTGGCGGGTGGCCGCACGGCACCAACAACCAAGGCGAGCTCATGGCCGTGCTGGACCTCTTCCGGAGCACCGCCCACCTTCCCGAGGAGCCCCTGCGGATCCTGTGCGACAGCCAGTACGTGATCAACTGCGTCACCAAATGGATGCCGAACTGGAAGCGGCGGGGCTGGAAGAAGGCAGACGGCAAGCCCGTGCTCAACGTCGACCTGCTCTCGCAGATCGACGCGGAGCTTGCTGGGAGGACCTACGAGTTCGAGTGGGTCAAGGGCCATGCCGGACACGAGCTGAACGAGGCCGCCGACGAGCGCGCCCGCGCCGTGGCCCTCGCCTTCCAGTCCGGACGCGAGCCCGCCGAGGGGCCGGGCTTCGGGGCCGCACCTGTCCACGCCCCGCGCCGGGAGGCCAGCGCGCCCGTCCCCCGCCGCGACGAGCCCGAGCAGCCGGACCTGTTCTGGGACCTCGAGGCCACTGCCGAGTCGGGGACCGCGCAGGAGGCGGAAGCCGTCCTCGCCCTCGAGCAGGAGCTCCTCGATCCGGCTGTACGCGGGGACTTCGGGCAGCTCGCCTACCTCCTGCATCCGGAGTACCAGGAGATCGGGGCGTCGGGACGCCTCTGGGGGCGCGGAGAGGTCATTGCCGCTCTCGTCGACGAGCCGGTCCTCCACGCGGAGTTCCAGGTCCTGGACACCGCGCGGCTCGGTGACGACCTCATCCAGATCGTCTACCGGACGGTCGCCTCGGACCGCTCCGCGCTGCGCAGCTCGCTCTGGCAGCGCACGGAGGGCCGCTGGCGACTGCGCTTCCACCAGGCCACCGCAGAATCCTGACGTTTCGGGTACACATAAAGACGTCCAGGCGCGTTCCGGGTACACATATCCCCGCCCTAGGGCGTTTCGGGTACACATATCCCCTCCCTAGGGCGTTTCGGGTACAGGCCCTCCCAGTCGACGGCGGGGGGGGGGGGCCCCCCCGCGGGGGGGGGGGGGGGCGCGGGGGGGGGGGGCGGGCGGGCGGCCCCGCCGGGG
>NZ_JBDFRB010000001.1:464682-475579 GCF_039615075.1 Sinomonas halotolerans
TTCGGGTACACATAGCCCCTCCCTAGGGCGTTTCGGGTACCGGCCCTCCCAGTCGACGACGGCGGCCGGCGCCTCCACTGAGGAAGGCGCCGGCCGCCGTCGTGCGTGTGCCGGAAGGACGAACGAGCGCAGGCGTCTGACGCGGGAAGGGGCACGATTTCTGCTCATCCCATGGAACGCCCGAGTGCCCAGGGGTGCTGTACCCGAAAGGGTCAATCGCCCGGATGTCTGTACCGGAAACGGGTGGGGACGGCGACGGCGGGGCCCCCACGGAAGTGGGGACCCCGCCGTCGTGCGAACCACCGTCAGCCGCGGGGGCCGGGTAGCCGGAGCGGATGGGGGCTCAGAAGCCGCCCATGCCGCCCATCTCATCGGCACCCGGGCCGGCCGGGGCGGCCTTCTCGGGCTTGTCGGCGACAACGGCCTCCGTGGTGAGGAAGAGGCCGGCGATCGACGCGGCGTTCTGCAGCGCCGAGCGGGTCACCTTGACCGGGTCGTTGACGCCGGCGGCCAGGAGGTCCTCGTACACGCCGGTGGCGGCGTTGAGGCCGTGGCCGGCGGGCAGGCCGCGGACCTTGTCCACGACGACGCCCGGCTCGAGGCCCGCGTTGAAGGCGATCTGCTTCAGCGGGGCGTCGATGGCAACCTTGACGATGTTGGCACCCGTGGCCTCGTCGCCCTCGAGCGAGAGGTTGGCGAACGCCTTGGCGCCGGCCTGGATGAGGGCCACGCCACCACCGGCGACGATGCCCTCCTCGACGGCGGCCTTCGCGTTGCGGACGGCGTCCTCGATGCGGTGCTTGCGCTCCTTGAGCTCGACCTCGGTGGCCGCGCCCGCCTTGATGACGGCGACGCCGCCGGCGAGCTTGGCGAGGCGCTCCTGGAGCTTCTCGCGGTCGTAGTCCGAGTCCGAGTTCTCGATCTCGGCGCGGATCTGGGCCACGCGGCCGGCGATCTGGTCGGCGTCGCCGGCACCCTCGACGATCGTGGTCTCGTCCTTGGTCACGACGACCTTGCGGGCCTTGCCGAGCAGCTCGACCGTGGCGTTCTCGAGCTTGAGGCCGACCTCCTCGGCGATGACCTGGCCACCGGTGAGGATGGCGATGTCGGTCAGCATGGCCTTGCGGCGGTCGCCGAAGCCCGGAGCCTTGACGGCGACGGACTTGAAGGTGCCGCGGATCTTGTTGACGATGAGCGTGGCCAGGGCCTCGCCCTCGACGTCCTCGGCGATGATGAGGAGCGGCTTGTTGGTCTGCATGACCTTCTCGAGGACCGCGACGAGGTCCTTCACCGAGGAGATCTTGGAGTTCACGATGAGGATGTACGGGTCCTCGAGGACCGTCTCCTGGCGCTCGGCGTCGGTGACGAAGTAGGCCGAGATGTAGCCCTTGTCGAAGCGCATGCCCTCGGTGAGCTCGAGCTCGAGGCCGAACGTGTTGGACTCCTCGACGGTGATGACACCCTCCTTGCCCACCTTGTCGAGGGCCTCGGAGATGAGCTGGCCGATCTGGGTATCGCCGGCGGAGATGGACGCGGTCGCGGCGATCTCCTCCTTGGTCTCGATCTCCTTGGCGGAGGCGAGGAGCTCCTCGGTCACAGCGGCGACGGCCTTCTCGATGCCGCGCTTGAGCGAGAGCGGGTCGGCGCCGGCTGCGACGTTGCGCAGGCCCTCGCGGACGAGCGCCTGGGCGAGGACAGTGGCGGTCGTGGTGCCGTCGCCAGCGACGTCGTCGGTCTTCTTGGCGACCTCCTTGACGAGCTCCGCGCCGATCTTCTCGTACGGGTCGTCGAGCTCGATCTCCTTGGCGATGGAGACACCGTCGTTCGTGATCGTGGGGGCGCCCCACTTCTTCTCGAGGACGACGTTGCGGCCACGCGGGCCGAGGGTGACCTTGACGGCGTCGGCCAGCTGGTTCAGGCCGCGCTCGAGACCGCGGCGGGCCTCCTCGTCGAATGCAATGATCTTGGCCATGACGGCGTGAGTCCTTTCGGGACAGTCGTTCGGTGTGACCACCTGCTGCAGCGCCCGCGACGGCCGGCCCCCGCCTCCCGTGTCCGGTCAGCCGGTGCCTCACCCCAGCGAGGTGTTCCCTTCCTCCCGCGGACGACTGCGCCGTCGAGGCTTCACGAGGCCCTGGCGGTTAGCAGTCGGGCTACGGGAGTGCTAGGTCAATCTTTAGCACTCGACCCCTCCGAGTGCAAGATGGAGGCGGCAGCTGGGCGGTGCCCCGGGCCGTCGGCGCACGACGCCGGGCCCTCGCCTCGCGCGGTCAGCGCGCGACGGCGACCCGCCCCGCCTGGGCGGGGTCATTGTCCGGTCCGAACCGGAGCACCATGAACTCGGCCTGCGTGATGTCCCCGTGGGCGTCGAAGGCGATCGGGCCGGATTGGCCCTGGTAGTCGACCGCCTTGCCCTCCTCCTGCTGCGCGAGGCACTGCGTGACGAAGGTGCACGCCTGCCGGTCGCCGCCCGCCCCGCCCGAGACGGCCGTGAGCTTCGCGGCGATGGAGGCACCGCCGTCGTCCGCGGCCTCCCCCGCCGCGAGGACGGCGAGCGCCGCCGCGTCATACGCCTCCGCGGCGAAGGCCATGTCCGTGAGGTCCTCGTCCTGCTCGAGCACGGCGGCCTGGAAGTCGGGGCTGGGGAAGACGCCGGGCACCGCGGCCCGGGCGCCCTCGAGCGCACGGGAGGCGATCCCGGTGCCGTACCTGCGCACGAGCCCCTCCGAGAGGACGAGCCGCTCGCCGCGCACGCCTGCATCCGCGAGCTGGGCGACGACGGCCTGCTGGTCGGCCTCCGCGATCACGACCACCGCGTCCGCGCCGCTCGCAGCGAGGGCCGCTGGGCCGGCGTCGTGCCCGGAGAACTCGGCGCTGCCGGCGTCCTCGAGCCCGGCGGCCCCGAGCGCTGCGGCGGCGCCCTGGGCGATCGCCCCGGACCGCTCGCCCTCCTGGTGCAGGACGGCGACGGACGCCGCCCCCGAGGAGCGGGCCAGCTCGACGAGGGCGGCGCCCGCCGCCGTCTCCGGCGCGGCTGTGCGGAAGTAGTAGCCCGAGCTCGGGTAGGAGCTCAGCTGCGCGGACTCGTTGGCCGGTGAGATGAGGGGGACGTGGGCGCGGGAGAGCACGTCGATCGCGGCCGGTGCGCGCGAGGAGTCGGTCGGACCGATCACGACGTCCGCGCCCGCGTCGACGAGCCGGCGCGCGGCCTCCGCGGTGTCCTCGCTGGGCTCAGGGTCGATGAGCTCGATCGGGGCGCCGGCGTGGCCGCCCGCGCTGTTGGCCTCCTGGACCGCGGCGAGGACAGCGGCATGCTGGGCCTCGTTGAGGTACGCAGAGCCTCCCGTGCTGTCCAGCAGCAGGCCGATCCGCAGCACCCCGTCCCCGGACGGGCCGGGCTGGGCCGTGCGCGCGTCTCCCCCGCTGGTGCAGGCGGTGGCCAGGAGGGCGCACGCCATCGCGGCGGCGGCACCGAGCCGGCGCCGCCCGGCGCGGGAGGGGACGCGGGCCATGCTCAGCCCGCGTACCCGGGGCCGAGCACCGCGGCGAGCGGGATGCCGAGCGCGCTGGCCTCGTAGACCTCGCTGATGCCGAGGTCCGCGGCCAGTGCCCGGGCGGCCGCGGCGTCCTTCGCGTCACGGTAGTAGACCACCGGGGACGCGACCGGGCTGCCGCCCCAGTTGGCTACCGCGGTGACGTTCCAGCCGGCTGCGCGCGCCGTGTCCCCGACGCGTGCGCCGAGGCCCGCAGTGCCGGTGGCGTTGTAGACGCCGACCTCGAGGGTGCGGTCCACGGTCGGCCCAGCCTGCGTGGGCGTGGGTGTCGGGGTCGGGGCTGCTTCCTTGGTGGGCGCCGCGGTGGCCGGCGCGGAGCTCTCCGCCGGCGGCGTCGGGGCGGCGCTGGACGGGGCCGACGACGAGGCCGGCGCGGTCTTCTGGGCTCCGACCAGGCCAGGCAGGACGAAGAAGGCCAGGGCGCCGATCAGCAGGGCAGCGATGCCGGCCGCGAGGATCCAGACGAGGCCTCGGCGGCCGCCGCCGTTGGCGCGGGCCCGGTGCACGCCCTGGCGGCGGGGGGACTCGGGGACCGCATCGAATTCGTCGCGGGGGTACGTGCTCATGCGTGCGTATGGTCCTTGTCGTGACGGCTGGGGGACGGCCGGGTCAGGCGCTCCCGCCGAGCCGGCGGGCAGTGCGTGCGCGCTGCCGCGACGTCCTCAGTCTACGCAGCCTCTTGACGAGCATCGGGTCATGGGCGAGCGCCGCCTCGGTGTCGATGAGGGCGTTGAGCAGCTGGTAGTAGTGCGTCGCCGAGAGGTCGAAGAGCTCGCGGACGGCCTGCTCCTTGGCCCCGGCGTACTTCCACCATCCCCGTTCGAGGGCCAGCATCTGCACCTCCCGCTCGGTGAGGCCCGCCGTGGGCCGCCCGTGCGGATCGAGGTCCAGCTCGTGTTCGCCCGTCTCCTGGACGCTGGTCTCCTGGACGCTGGTCTCCTGGACGCCGGTCTCCTGCGTACTGTGTGCTGCTGCGGACATGGCCTCCAGTCTAGGAGAAACGAACTACAGGGCTGTCATTTCCCGCGCGCGCCGGGAGCCGGGACGCCTCTGGCACCCCTCTGGCACACTGGCACGGTGATGGATTCCGAGCCGCTCTTCGACCTTCCCGTCCCGGCTCCAGGCTCCCGCACGGCCCTCGCGGGCACTGGCGCCGCCGCGATGGACCCTGCTGAGGCCGCACGGGCCCTGGAGACGATGACCGCGGCTCCCCTGTCGGACCTTGTCCACCCCGAGTGGGTTCAGGCCCTCGCGCCGGCCGAGACCGCGCTGCGCCGCGCACTCGCCGCGCTCGCGGCGGAAGCCGGGGACGGCGCCGTCGTGCTCCCCTCCCCCGAGCGGCTCCTGCGCGCCTTCGCGCGGCCCCTCTCCGCCGTGCGCGTGCTCGTCATCGGGCAGGACCCGTACCCCACGCCGGGGCACCCGATAGGGCTGAGCTTCGCGTGCGACGCGGCCGTTCGACCGCTCCCGCGCAGCCTCGCGAACATCTACCGTGAGCTCACCGCGGACCTCGGCGTCCCCGCCCCGCATGACGGCGACCTCTCGCCCTGGGAGGCGGAGGGCGTGCTCCTGCTCAACCGCGTCCTGTCCGTACGGGCAGGCGCGGCGGGCTCGCACCGCCGGCTCGGCTGGGAGGAAGTCACGGACGCGGCGGTGAGCGCCGTCGTCGGCCGCGGCCTGCCGCTCGTCGCGATCCTGTGGGGCAGGGACGCGCAGTCCGTGGCACCCCTGCTGCGCACGACGCCGATCATCGCCTCCGCGCACCCCTCGCCGCTCTCCGCCTCCCGGGGCTTCTTCGGCTCCCACCCGTTCAGCCGCGCCAATGCGCTGCTCGCGGAGCAGGGGGCCGAGCCGGTGCGCTGGGCGTAGACGGGCGCAGGCTCGGTAGCCTTGGCCCATGACTCTGCCCGACCGGCCGGCCAAGAAGCCGCGGCCCACACTCGACCTCGTCGTCTCCCGGACCGAGAGGCTCTCCCCCCATCTCGTGCGGATCGTGGCCGGAGGGCCGGGCTTCGCGGCGTTCGCGGACAACGGCTTCACCGACAAGTACGTCAAGGTCGCTTTCCCAGTGCAGCTGCCGGGCGGAGTATGGCCGGACGGCCCGGTGGACCTCGCGGAGCTCAAGGAGGCCCTCCCGCGGGACCAGTGGCCCGTGACCCGGACGTACACGGTCCGCGCGTTCGACGCCGCCGCGGGTGAACTCACGCTCGACTTCGTGGTGCACGGGGACGAGGGCCTCGCGGGCCCCTGGGCGGCGGCCGCCCAGCCGGGAGACCGGCTCGTGGCCACCGGTCCCGGCGGCGCGTACTCACCTGCTCCGGACGCAGCCTGGCACCTCTTCGCCGGGGACGAGTCCGCGCTTCCTGCCATCGGGGCGGCGCTCGAGGCGCTGCCCGCGGACGCGCGCGGACTGGCGTTCCTCGAGGTCGGCTCGGGCGAGGACGTCATCGAGCTCGCAGCCCCGGACGGCGTCGAGCTCCGCTGGCTCTCCCGCGAGGGCTTCCCGGCCGGGGAGACCCTTGTCCTCGCGGAGGCCGTGGCCGAGTCGACGTGGCCCGACGGGACGCCGCACGTGTTCGCGCACGGCGAGCGCGGGGCGATGAAGGAGCTGCGGGCCGTGTTCAAGGAGCGCGGGGTGCCGCGCGAGCAGCTCTCCCTCTCGGGGTACTGGGCCCTCGGCCGGGTCGAGGACCAGTTCCAGGCGGAGAAGAAGCTCCCCATCGGGCAGGTGTGACGGTCACCGCCTCCGCGAGCGGCGCCGCCGCTCGAGGGAGGCCACGTTCTTGGTGAAGGGACGGGCGAGGTTGTCGCCGAGCACAATCCCGGCCGCCGCGCCGAGGATGATCGCCATGGCCGTGAGCATGCCTCCAGCCCCGGTGCCGATCTGGTCGGCGTCCACCGTGGCGATGTACATCGACCGGAAGATCGTCAGGCCGGGCAGGAGGATGAGCGCGGCGGGCACGGCGACCACGAGCTGGGGCGCTCCGAGCCGCAGGGCCACGATGCGCGCGAGGAAGCCCATGACGATCGCGCTCGCCGCGGGCGCGATCCGGTCCCCCACGCCCAGGAGCCCCACGCCCGTGAGGGCGAGGTACCCCGC
This sequence comes from Sinomonas halotolerans, assembly GCF_039615075.1. Taxonomy (NCBI): domain Bacteria; kingdom Bacillati; phylum Actinomycetota; class Actinomycetes; order Micrococcales; family Micrococcaceae; genus Sinomonas; species Sinomonas halotolerans. Next base: position 471,337 of record NZ_JBDFRB010000001.1, read on the forward strand.
GATGCCCACGGCCGCGGTGGGCAGCACGAGCCGCCTCGCGGTCTGCTCGGTCACGGCGATGGCGGCCACTGCGGCTCCGATGAGCAGGACCTCGACCACGTACGGGTAGACCGGCGGGAACGTCTCGGTGACGTCGATGCGCTGGATCCCGGTCAGCTCCCCCACCGCGGTGGCCACGGCGATGCCGGAGACGAGCGCGGCGAACGTGAGGAACGCCGAGAGGTACCGGCCCGCCGCCGTGACGGGGAAGCCGTTGATGGCGTCCTGCGTCGCGGAGACGAGCCTTGCCGTGGGCAGGAGCAGGAGGATGCCGCCCACCACCACGATCGCGGGTGCGATGGGCAGCTGCGCGGCGTACATGAGCAGCGCGATCATCGTGACGAGGAACGAGCTCGCGAGGGTCACGAAGAAGTCCGGGATGCGCCATCGTCCGAGGGCCCGGGCCACGACGGAGATGAGCAGGTTGGAGCCGAACGCGATGAGCGAGGCCAGCTGCCCTCCCCCGAGGACCCCGACGAACACCGCGGCGAACACGCCGAACGCGGCCGTCACGGACCACTTGGGGAACGGCTTGGCACGGCGCGTGATCGCCTGGAGGCGCCGCACCGCCTCGTCCCGCCCCACGCCGCCCGTGGCGATCTCGCTCACGAGCTGGTGCACGAGGGTCAGGCCCGCGTAGTTGCTCGTCCAGGACCGCACGACGCGCAGCAGCGAGATGGGGGTCTGGTCGTGCGGGGAGTAGTTGATCGTGACGGACTGGTTCGTGATGTCCACCTCGACGTGCCGGAGCCCGAGCGCCGCGGTCACCGCGATCATCGAGGACTCGACCTCCAGCGCCCCGGCACCGTACCGGAACATGGTCTCGGCGAGCTCGAGCGCGAAGTCCAGCGTGCGCCGCGCCGACTCGTCCGGCCCGGCGGGGATCGCCGGGTTCGCGTAGGGGCTCCCGGCAAGCCGGTCCACGATGCTCAGCGGCGCGGTCGGCGGGTTCTCGCCCCGCATGAGGCGCGCGAGCACGCGCTTTGCGGCAGCGTTCGCGCGGATCTGGGAGGCGGTGATCGGCTCGGCGACGGGCGTTGCGGGACCCGTCGCGTGGACCGCCGGCGCCTCGCCCTCCTGCGGCGTGTACGGCGCGACGGGGGCGGACGACGCCGAGTGCCCGGCCGCCGTCGTCAGCCCCCCGCCGCTGTCCTCGCCGGAGGCATCCGCGGCCGTGAACGCGACGGGGGTGATCTTCGGGATCGCCCCCGCGGGGATGTCCCCGTTGGAGCTCCCGGCGGTGCCGTCTCGGCGCTCGAATTCAGCCATACGCCCTCTCGTCTGGATGCTCGGTGCGCTGCCCGCTCGGCGTACCGGCGCGGGTCAGTAGAACTGCTGGCCGGTGCGGCGCGTGTAGAGCTGCCGCGCGGCCTTCTCCCCCACCGCGGTCCAGACGCGGTAGCGGACCGGGTCGACCACATAGTCCCAGCAGCCCACGAAGTCCGTGACCGTCTTGGTGAAGGACGTCTTGAACAGGCCCAGGCCGTGGAACGGGTGGGAGGTGTCCTTGAGCTTCTCGGCGGGCGGGGTGCCGCAGAAGTCGTACTCGGTGCAGCCGGCCTGCTTCGCGTCGTTGATCGCCTGCCACTGGACCAGGTGGGAATCGCCGTACTGGCTGCGCTTCTGGAGCGACCCGCCGTCCTTGTAGGTGGCCTTGCGCCCGTAGGTTATGACGAACGCGCCCACCGAGGGGCGGCCGTTCTCGTGCACGAAGTACAGCCGGCCCTGGCCGCGCCGCGTGAACTCGGTCCAGAACTGGCGGTAGTACTCGAAGCTGCGCACCTGCGTGCCGCTGCGCGACTTGGCCGAGAGCGTGCCGGTCATGAGGGCGTGCATGGCGCGGTAGTTCTCCTCCGTGGGCTCGGCCACCTCCACCTGCACCCCCTCCCGCTCGGCACGGCGCACGGCGTTGCGGCCGCGGGAGTGGAGCGAGCGGAGGACCTTGTTCGGCTCCTCGGAGATGTCCAGCAGCGCGGTGGAGTCGTTGGGCTGGAGGTTGAATGTCTTGACGAGTCCCGCGCCGGAGAGGACCGCACGGGCCTGTTCGGAGTCCACGATGTCCGGCTCGATCTTGACGGCGAACACGTTCAGGCGTTCGCGGCGCGTGAACTCGCCGATGGCTTCGAGGGCGGCGGGGACGTCCTCGACCCCGGCCACGTCCGGGCCCTTGATGAGGTACCAGAAGCGGCCCAGCAGCGGGAAGGACTTCTCGAGGACGAGGTTGTAGCTCGGGCGTGCTTCATCGGCGCCGGCTTCCCCGGGCGCGGTGGCGGCCGCTCCTGCCGGCTCGAGGACGAGGTGCCGGACGTCCCAGCCGAAGTTCCGCTTGACTGCGGCGAAGGCCGCCGACTGCAGGAGGTTGCCGCCGTTCGGGTTCGCGGTGACGTGCTCGTCCCAGTTCTCGACCTCCCCGTCCGTGGCGAACCTCGCGGTGAAGCGGGCCGAGGTGCGGGCTGCCGGTGCGGCGGTGGAGCTGGTCACGGACGCGGATCCCTTCGGTCTGACTGCAGGCCTCTGCCAGTCTAGCCATCCGCTGCCGCGGCCACGGCGCCGGACTTGCCGGCGGCGCAGGCGGCGGTCAGCTCAGCACTCGACCACGTTGACCGCGAGGCCTCCCATCGCCGTCTCCTTGTACTTGTGGCTCATGTCCTTGCCGGTCTCGCGCATGGTCACGATGACCTCGTCGAGGGAGACGCGGTGTGTGCCGTCGCCCCACAGCGCCATCTTGGCGGCGTTGATCGCCTTGGCAGCGGCGATCGCATTGCGCTCGATGCAGGGCACCTGGACGAGCCCTCCGATGGGGTCGCAGGTGAGGCCGAGGTTGTGCTCCATCGCGATCTCGGCCGCGTTCTCGACCTGGCCCGGGGTGCCGCCCATGACCTCGGCGAGGCCGGCGGCTGCCATGGACGACGCCGAGCCCACCTCGCCCTGGCAGCCCACCTCCGCCCCGGAGATGGAGGCCTGCTCCTTGTACAGGACGCCGACCGCGCCGGCGGCCAGGAGGAACTTGACCACGACGTCGTCCTTGTCCTGCTGCGTGGCCTTGTCCATGCCGGGGGCGTAGTTCAGCGCGTAGTAGAGGACGGCGGGGATGATCCCTGCCGCGCCGTTCGTGGGGGCCGTGACCACGCGCCCGCCCGAGGCGTTCTCCTCGTTCACTGCGAGGGCGATGAGGTTGACCCACTCCTGCCAGTAGATCGGGTCCCGGTCCTTGTCCTCCTTGAGGAGCCGCTCGTGCCAGTCGGGGGCACGGCGGCGGACCTTGAGCCCGCCGGGCAGGAGGCCCTCGCGCTTGAGACTGGACTCGACGCAGCCCTCCATGACGGACCAGATGTGGAGCAGGCCCTCACGGATCTCCTCCTCGGAGCGGGAGGCCTTCTCGTTGACGAGCATGATGTCGCTGATCGACAGGCCCTTGGACGAGCAGCGGCCGAGCAGCTCCGCGGCGGTGCGGAAGGGCAGCGGCAGCTCCTTCTTGGACTCGTCGAGCTCCTTCTGGGCCGCATCCTCCTCGCCTTCGCGGACGATGAAGCCGCCGCCGACAGAGAAGAACGTGGCCTCGTGGAGCACCTCAGGCGACGGCGCGGCGTCGGCACCCGGGCCAGTGCCGCCGTCGTCCGCCCCGCGGCCCTCGGATGCGCCAGCCGCTCCGTACACCTTGAACTTGAGCCCGTTGGTGTGGCGCGGCAGGACGGTGAGCGGGTGCAGGACCATGTCCTCCACCCCGTACGGGAGGACCTTGCCGCCGGCGAGGTTGAGCTTGCCGGTCTCGGCGATCGCGGCGAGGCGCTCCTCGACCTGCTCGGGGAGGATCTCCTCGGGCTCGAAGCCCTCGAGGCCGAGGAGGACGGCGGTGAAGGTCCCGTGCCCGTGGCCCGTGGCCGCGAGGGACCCGTAGACGTCCACGCGCAGCGAGGCGACGCGGTCAAGCAGGCCCCTCTCGCGCAGCTCGCGCGCGAAGACGGCCCCGGCGCGCATGGGGCCCACGGTGTGGGAGCTCGAGGGGCCGATGCCCACCGAGAAGAGCTCGAAGACGCCAACAGCCATGGCCGTCCTCCTTCCTGGTCGTTGAAACTCTGGGCGTTGCGGGGTCCCTGCCCGGGCGTTGCGGGGTCCCTGCCCGGGCGTGGGGGGGGGGCGGGGGGGGGGGGGGGGCCCCCCCCCGGGGGGGGGGGCGGGGGGGGGCCCCCGGGGGCACCCGGGG
>NZ_JBDFRB010000001.1:475589-553341 GCF_039615075.1 Sinomonas halotolerans
GTTCGAACGGCGGGGGGGGGCGGGGGCCCGCCCGGGGGGGTGGGGGGGCCGGGCCGGGGGGGGGGGGGGGCCGGGGGGGGGGCGGGCCCCCCGCAACGGGGGTCAGGCCAGGTCGGCGACGCCCGGGTACAGCGGGTGGGCCTCGGCGAGGGCGTCCACGCGGGCCTTGAGGCCCGAGAGGTCCTCGTCCGGGCCCGCGATGAGCGCCTCGGCGATGATGTCCGCCACCTCGCGGAACGCCTCCTCCCCGAAGCCGCGGGTCGCGAGGGCCGGGGTGCCGATCCGCAGGCCAGAGGTCACCATGGGCGGACGCGGGTCGAACGGGACGGCGTTGCGGTTCACGGTGATGTCGATCGCCGCGAGGCGGTCCTCCGCCTGCTGGCCGTCCAGGGCCGCATTGCGCAGGTCCACGAGCACGAGGTGCACGTCCGTGCCGCCGGAGACGACGCCGATGCCGGCAGCCTTGACGTCCTCGGCCGTGAGGCGCTCGGCCAGGATCTTCGCACCCGCGAGGACCCGCTCCATGCGCTCCTTGAACTCGGCCGAGGCGGCGATCTTGAACGCGACCGCCTTGCCGGCGATCACGTGCTCGAGCGGGCCGCCCTGCTGGCCCGGGAACACAGCCGAGTTGACCTTCTTGGCGATGTCGGCGTCGTTGGTGAGGATGATGCCGCCGCGGGGGCCCGCGAGCGTCTTGTGCGTCGTGGACGTCACCACGTGGGCGTGCGGCACCGGGCTCGGGTGCAGGCCGGCGGCGACGAGGCCCGCGAAGTGGGCCATGTCCACCATGAGGTACGCCCCGACCTTGTCCGCGATGCGCCGGAACTCGGCGAAGTCCAGCTGGCGCGCGTAGGCGCTCCAGCCCGCCACGATGAGCTGCGGGCGGTGCTCCTCGGCCAGGCGCTCCACCTCGGCCATGTCGATCCGGTGGTCGTCCTCGCGGACCTGGTACGGGACGATGTTGTACAGCTTGCCCGAGAAGTTGATCTTCATGCCGTGCGTGAGGTGGCCGCCGTGGGCCAGGTTGAGGCCCATGACCGTGTCGCCCGGCTTGATGAGCGCGTGCATCACCGAGGCGTTGGCCTGTGCGCCCGAGTGCGGCTGGACGTTCGCGTACTCGGCGCCGAAGAGCGCCTTGACCCGGTCGAGCGCGAGGGTCTCGATGACGTCCACGTGCTCGCAGCCGCCGTAGTAGCGCCTGCCCGGGTAGCCCTCGGCGTACTTGTTGGTCAGGACCGAGCCCTGCGCCTGCATGACGGCCACAGCCGTGTGGTTCTCCGAGGCGATCATCTCGAGGCCGCCTCGCTGGCGCGCCGCCTCGGCGTCGATCCCCGCTGCGATCTCCGGGTCGAGCGCGGAGATGTCCGCGTCGAGGGAGGCCGAGACGACCTGCACGAACTCGGGGGCCTTCTGGGCCGGGGCGCTCACAGCTCGCCGCCGTTCTTCGAGGCGTACTCCTCGGCGGTCATGAGGGGACCCTCCTCGGAGACCTCGACCGTGAACAGCCAGCCTGCGCCGTACGGGTCCTCGTTGACCAGGGCCGGGTCGTCGATGGCCTCCTGGTTGACCTCGACGACGGTGCCGGAGACCGGCGAGTACAGGTCGGAGACGCTCTTGGTCGACTCGATCTCGCCGCAGGTCTCGCCTGCGGTGACCACGCTGCCGGCCTCGGGGAGGTCGATGTAGACGACATCGCCGAGGGCGTCGGCGGCGACCTGGGAGACGCCGACCTTGGCCGGCGCGGCGGCCGTGTCGAGCCACTCGTGCTCTTCGGAGTAGCGGAGGCCGGTCTGGACCTTGCTCATAGGGGTGTTCCTCTTCTTCTTCGACGGGGAAGGACTGGGTGGGCGGAAAGCCCAGGCGCCTACTTCTGGCGCTTGTAGAACGGGAGCTCGACGACCTCGAACGGCTCGGCCTTGCCGCGCAGGTCCGCGTCAAGCCTCGTGCCGACCGCGGAGTGCTCGACGTCGACATAGGCGAGCGCGACCGGGTAGCCGAGCGTCGGGCTCGGCTGGCCGGAGGTCACTTCGCCGACCTGCACGCCGTCCTTGAGGACCGGGTAGTGCGCACGGGCCGCGCGGCGCCCGAGGCCCTTGAGCCCCACGAGGCGCTGGCCCGTCGTCGTGCCTGCGCCTGCCTCCTTGGCGGCCGCGAGCGCCGAGCGGCCCACGAACTCGCCCTCCTTGGTCTTGAGGGCGACGACCGGGCCGAGGCCCGCCTCGAACGGGGTGCGTGCGAGGGAGAGCTCGTTGCCGTAGAGCGGCATGCCGGCCTCGAGGCGCAGCGAGTCGCGCGCCGCGAGCCCGCACGGGATGAGGCCGTGGCCCTCGCCGGCCGCGGCCAGCGCGGCCCACAGCTCGGCTGCGCGGCCATTGGCGACGAACAGCTCGAAGCCGTCCTCGCCGGTGTAGCCGGTGCGGGCGAGCAGGACCGGGATCGCGCCGTCCTCAAGCTGGACCTCGAGCTCGATCCCCGAGTAGTACTTGAGGCCAGTCACGGCCTCGGCGTCCTCGGAGCGGACGACGCCGAGGAGGATCGCCTCGGCGTTCGGACCCTGGACGGCCACGAGGGAGGTCTCCTCGGAGGCATCGCGCAGCGCCAGGCGCGGCTTGGACTCAGCGGCACCGTCCTGGGCGGCCTCGAACGCCGTCCGACGGGACTCGAGCTCTGCCGCGACCGTGGCCGCGTTGCCCGCGTTGGGGACGACGAGGAAGTCGTCCTCGGCCACTCGGTAGACGATGAGGTCATCGATGATCCCGCCGTCCTCGCGGCAGATGAGCGAGTACTTGGCCTTGCCGACCGCGATCGCCGAGAGCTTGCCGACGAGGGCGTAGTCGAGGAACGAGGCGGCGTCCGGGCCAGTGGCCCACACCTCTCCCATGTGGGAGAGGTCGAAAAGGCCGGCGGCCTCGCGGACGGCCTTGTGCTCGGCGAGCTCGGAGCCGTACTTGAGCGGCATCTGCCAGCCGCCGAAGTCGGTGAAGGACGCGCCGAGCGCGGCGTGCTGGTCGTAGAGCGCGGTGTGCTTCTCGGTTCTCACCGGCGCAGTGGTCTCGGTCATGGAAGTCTCCTGGTTCTCAGATCTCGAAGGCTGCGGGTTCTCGTCAGCTGTCAGTTCTCGAACGCTTCGAGGGGCGGGCACGCGCAGATGAGGTTGCGGTCACCGCCGGCGCCGTCGATCCGGCCCACGGGGGCGAAGTACTTGTCCTGGGTGTGCGTCCGGCCCGGGAACGCGGCCTGCTCACGGGTGTAGGCCCGGTCCCACTCGGTGGAGACCACGGCCGCGGCCGTGTGCGGGGAGAGGCGGAGCGGGGACTCTGCGACCGCGAAGTCGCCGGCGGCGACCTGGTCGATCTCCGCGCGGATCGCGATCATCGCGTCGATGAACCGCTCGATCTCCGCCAGGTCCTCGGACTCGGTCGGCTCGACCATGAGCGTGCCGGCCACCGGGAAGGCCAGGGTCGGGGCGTGGAAGCCGAAGTCGATGAGTCGCTTGGCGACGTCCTCCGCGGTCACGCCGGTCTTGGCGGTGAGATCGCGCAGGTCGAGGATGCACTCGTGCGCCACGAGGCCGGCCTCGCCCGTGTAGAGGACCGGGAAGTGCTCGTCGAGGCGCTTGGCGATGTAGTTCGCCGCGAGCAGCGCGGACTTCGTGGCCTCGGTCAGGCCATCGCCCCCCATGAGCTTGACGTACGCCCAGGAGATCGGGAGCACGCCGGCAGAGCCGAAGCGCGACGCGGACACGGGAACGTCCGCCCCGCCCGCCCAGTCAGCGGCGTTGCCCGGCATGAACGGGGCCAGGTGCGCGCGCGCCGCGACGGGACCGACGCCCGGCCCGCCACCGCCGTGGGGGATGCAGAAGGTCTTGTGGAGGTTCAGGTGGGAGACGTCGCCGCCGAACTGGCCCGGCTGGGCGAGGCCCACGAGCGCGTTCATGTTGGCGCCGTCGATGTAGACCTGGCCGCCCGCGGCGTGGACCGCGTCGCACACCTCGCGGACGTCGGCGTCGTACACGCCGTGCGTGGACGGGTAGGTGATCATGATCGCCGAGAGGCGGTCCCGGTTGGCCTCGATCTTGGCCTCGAGGTCTGCGTGGTCGATCGTGCCGTCGGCGGCGGTCGCGACGACGACGACCTTCATGCCCGCGAGGACGGCGGAGGCCGCGTTGGTGCCGTGCGCCGAGGCCGGGATGAGGCAGATGTCGCGCTGGGACTCCCCGCGGGACGCGTGGTAGCCGCGGATCGCGAGGAGGCCGGCGAGCTCGCCCTGCGAGCCCGCGTTCGGCTGGATCGAGACCTGGTCGTAGCCGGTGATCGTGGCCAGATCGGCCTCGAGATCGGCGATGAGCTCCCGCCAGCCCTCGGTCTGCGTGTCCGGGGCGAACGGGTGGATCCCGGCGAACTCGGGCCACGTGATGGCCTCCATCTCGACCGTGGCGTTGAGCTTCATGGTGCAGGAGCCGAGCGGGATCATGGTGCGGTCGAGCGCGAGGTCGCGGTCCGAGAGCTTGCGGAGGTAGCGCAGCATCTGGGTCTCGGAGCGGTGCGTGTGGAACACCGGGTGCTGGAGGTAGAGGCTCGAGCGGTGGACCTCCGCCGCGAGGCCGAAGCCCGCAGCGCCGTCCTCGGCACCGAGGTGGGAGTCGACGCCGTCGCCCGCGGCACCGGCGCCGAAGACCGAGGCGACGGTCGCGACGTGCTCGGAGGTCGTCGTCTCGTCGCACGAGATGCCCACGGTGTCGGCGTCCACGAGGCGCAGGTTGATGCCCTGCTTCTCGGCCTTCTCCACGAGGGCGGCCGCGCGGCCCGGGACCACGGCAGTGACGGTGTCGAAGAAGCTCGTGTGTGCTACCTCGACCCCGGCGCCTGCGAGGGCCGCGGCGAGCGAGACGGCGTGGCGGTGCGTCCGCTGGGCGATCGCCTTGAGGCCCTCGGGGCCGTGGTAGACGGCGTACATCGACGCGACGATGGCCAGGAGCGCCTGGGCCGTGCAGATGTTGGACGTGGCCTTCTCGCGTCGGATGTGCTGCTCGCGCGTCTGGAGCGCGAGGCGGTAGGCGGGCTGTCCGGCGTCGTCCTTCGAGACGCCCACGAGGCGGCCGGGGAGCTGGCGCTCGAGGCCAGCGTGGACGGCCATGAAGGCCGCGTGCGGGCCGCCGTAGAACAGCGGGACGCCGAAGCGCTGGGCGGAGCCGACGGCGATGTCCGCGCCCTGCTCGCCCGGGGACTTGATGAGGGTCAGCGCCAGGAGGTCGGCGGCGACGGTCACCATGGCGCCGCGCTCCTTGGCAGCGGCGATGAGGCCGGTGGCGTCGGCGACGAGGCCGGAGGCGCCGGGCTGCTGCAGGACGATCCCGTTGATGGGGCCCTCGGGGAGGCCGTTGGAGAGGTCGGCGACCTCGACCTCGAAGCCCAGGGCCTCGGCGCGGCCCTTGACGATCGCGATGGACTGCGGGAACAGGTCCGCGTCAAGAACGGTCTTGCCATCCTTGGAGGCCTTGTCCTTGTTCGCCCGCCGCATGAGCAGCACGGCCTCGGCCACGGCGGTGGCCTCGTCGAGCAGGGACGCGTTCGCGATCGGGAGGCCCGTGAGGTCCTCGACTGCGGTCTGGAAGTTCAGGAGGGCCTCGAGGCGGCCCTGGGAGATCTCCGGCTGGTAGGGCGTGTAGGCCGTGTACCAGGCGGGGTCCTCGACGATGTTGCGGCGGATGACGGGCGGCGTCACCGTGTCGTAGTAGCCCTGTCCGATCATCTGGACGCGGGGCCGGTTCTTCGACGCGAGGGCGCGGAGGGCCGCGAGGGTCTCGGGCTCGCTCAGGGCGCGGCCGAGGGAGAGCGGCTTGTCCTGCTTGATGCTGTCCGGGACGGCGGTCTCGGCGAGCGCCTCGACGCTGTCGAACCCGACGGTGTCGAGCATGTGCTTGATGTCGGAATCGCGCCGGGCACCGATGTGCCGGTCGACGAATGCTGCGGGGGAAAGGTCCGTCACGGGGAACTCCATCAATCAGGCCGGCCGGGTGGCGCGGCTTTTGACTCTCGTTCCTCCCCGCTCTGTATGGGACCTGAGAGATTCCGCCGGGTGTTCCCGGCTTGCACCGTCGGTGAGCGCCGCTGGGTGCGGGGCTGCTTTCCAGAGTTGCCTTGCCGCAGCGGTACAGGTGCCTGAGAGATTCCTGGGGAGGTGTTGCTCCTACGGCGCCTGCTTGCTCATGCTCGCAGGACTCTCCCGCCGCAGATCAGAGGCAATGTTCAGTTGTGGCCCAGCTGGGTCTGTGCTCCAACTGGTCCCGGACCTGAGCCGGGCGGCGCCGCTCATAGCGGCACTAGTCCATTGTGCTATGCCGGAGGTCACGTCGGCAAATGGCCTGCGCCACTCCCCCGCCCCGTCCGGCGCTCACTCGGCCGTGGACACGCTCCTGCTGCCGCGGCCGAGCAGGCCGCCGTCAGGGCTGAGAGCGGCGCCGCGTGTGCGCCGCATGCCGCGGATGGCTCCGAGCAGCAGCGTGGCGCCCGCGAGGGCCGCCACTGACAGGAAGAAGAGCAGCCCACCGAGGGCTACGGTGCCGAAGAAGACGGCCGTCTGAAGGTTGAACTCGAACATTCTCTCCACTCGCTCCGGGGCCGTGGATCTCGTGGCCCCACCGTCAATTCTGACGGGGCGGAGAGGGCGGAACGCCCCGGATTCCGGGCCCCGGAGCCGTGAGATCCGACACACCCGCGCCGCCCGCGGCGGGAGGGGACATGACCCCGCGACGTGACACGGCTCCACAGCCTTGCGGGGTCGAGTCCGCGTGCGGGGACATGACCCCAGTGGCCCCAGGGCCAACGCCGATCAGCGCGCGAGGCCTGCCCGCCGCAGAGCGTCCGCAAGCGCCGTGTCTGCGCCCCCGCTCCCCGGCCCGCCCTTCGCAGCGCCCTGGCCTCCGCCCTGCCCCGACCGGGGCTGCCCAGACCGGGGGTGGTCGGAGCGGGGCTCCCCGGACCGCGTCTGGCCGGCCCCACGCCCGCCCCCGCGCTTGCCGGCCCGCTGGTCGGCCTCGCGCTCGGCACCCGGGCGCCGTTCGGCGTCGGACGCACGACGGCGCGCCTCGCCGCCCGCTCCCGGCCGCCCGCCGCCGGGCTCGTCATCGAGGCGGAGGGTGAGCGAGATGCGCTTGCGGGCCGGGTCGACGTCGAGGACCTTGACCTTGACGACCTGCCCCGATGTGACGACCTCGCGGGGGTCGGAGACGAACTTCGTGCTCATCGCCGAGACGTGGACGAGCCCGTCCTGGTGCACGCCCAGGTCGACGAAGGCGCCGAAGGCGGCGACGTTGGAGACCGTGCCCTCGAGCACCATGCCGGGCTTGAGGTCGTTGATGGTCTCGACGCCCTCGGCGAGCGCCGCGGTGACGAACTCCGGTCGCGGGTCGCGGCCCGGGCGCGCGAGCTCGGCCATGACGTCCCGGACCGTGGGCAGGCCGAAGCGGTCGTCGACGAACTGGGCCGCGTCCAGCGCCGCGACCCGCTCCTTTGCACCGCCTGCCGCCTCGAGGATGCGGCCGGCGAGGCCGTAGGCCTCGGGGTGGACGGAGGAGGAATCGAGGGGCTGCTTCCCGCCCGTGATGCGCAGGAATCCGGCGCACTGCTCGAACGCCTTCGCGCCCAGGCGCGGGACCTTCTTGAGCTCGGAGCGGCTCGCGAAGGCGCCGTGCTCGTCGCGGTACTCGACGATGTTCCGGGAGAGGTTCGGACCCACTCCGGCCACGCGCGAGAGCAGCGCGGGAGAGGCCGTGTTGACGTCCACGCCCACCGCGTTCACGCAGTCCTCGACCACTGCGTCGAGGGTCCGCTCGAGCTTGGCGGCGGTCACGTCGTGCTGGTACTGGCCCACGCCGATCGACTTCGGGTCGATCTTGACGAGCTCGGCGAGCGGGTCCTGGAGGCGCCGCGCGATCGAGACCGCGCCGCGGAGGGAGACGTCCAGGCCCGGGAGCTCGGCGGAGGCGAGGGCCGAGGCCGAGTACACGGAGGCTCCCGCCTCGGAGACGATGACCTTGGCCCGTCGTGGCATCCCGAGCCGGGTCAGGAGCTCGCCCGCGAGGCGGTCCGTCTCGCGGCTCGCGGTCCCGTTGCCCACCGCTACAAGCTCCACGCCGTGCTTCCGGGCGAGCCGCTCGAGCACCGCGAGGGATTCGTCCCACTTCTTGGCCGGCTGGTGCGGGTACACGGTCGCGGTGTCCACGACCTTTCCCGTGCCGTCCACCACGGCGACCTTGACGCCTGTGCGGAGACCGGGGTCGAGCCCGAGGACGGCGCGGTTCCCGGCCGGGGCGGCGAGGAGGACGTCCCGCAGGTTGGCCGCGAACACCCTCACGGCCTCGTCCTCGGCGGCTTCGAAGAGCCGTGCGCGCAGGTCGGATTCGAGCTTGGCGAGCAGCCGGCCCTGCCACGCGACCTTCACGGTCTGGGCGAGCCACGTGCCCGCGGGCGTCCCCTGGTCCGCCCGGACCCCGAGGGCGTGTGCTACGGCGCGCTCGTAGCCGGCGCGGGCCTGGGCGAGCTCGGCCTCGTCGCGCGGGTCGGCCTCGGCGATCTCGAGGGAGAGCTCCCCCTCGCGCTCGCCGCGCAGGAGGGCGAGGACGCGGTGCCCGGGGAGGGAGTCCACGGGCTGGACGTAGTCGGCGAAGTCGGCGTACTTGCCCTCGGGACCCCCGCCGGGCCCGGTCTTCTGGCCCGCGTCCTTGGCGGCGGAGCGCAGGCGTCCTCCCGCGAAGAGCCGCTCGCGCAGGGACGCGACGAGCGCGGCGTCCTGGCCGGCGCGCTCGGTGAGGATCGCGCGGGCGCCCGCGAGGGCCTCCTGCGCCCCCGTGATGCTGTGCTCGGGGTTGAGGTAGCCCGCGGCCAGGGCGGTGGGGTCGGCGCCCGGGTCGGCGAGGATCGCGTCGGCGAGGGGTTCGAGCCCCGCTTCCCGCGCGATCTGCGCGCGGGTGCGCCGCTTGGACTTGTACGGCAGGTACAGGTCCTCGAGCTCGGCCTTGGTCGCGGCGGTGAGCAGGGCGGCGTGCAGCTCGGCGGTGAGGGCGCCCTGCTCCGCGATGGAGAGCACGACGGCGCGGCGGCGCTCCTCGAGCTCGCGCAGGTACCGGAGGCGCTCCTCGAGGGTGCGCAGCTGGGCGTCGTCGAGCGTTCCCGTGGCCTCCTTGCGGTACCGGGCGATGAACGGGACCGTGGCGCCGCCGTCCAGGAGCTCGACCGCGGCGCGCACCTGCCATGCCTGGACGCCCAGCTCGGCGGCGATCGTCCCGGCGATCTTCGCGGCGGTCTCCTCGGCGCCCGGCAGCGCGGGCTCCACGGGACCCGCGCCGGCGGCAGCGGCCGGGCTGGCGGAAGCGGCGGGGCTGGCGGAAGCGGCGGGGCTGGCAGAAGCGGCGGGGGCGGAGAGTCGGGTCACGGCAGGTCCTTGCTCAATGCTCACCGTCCTACTGTGCACCATCTGTCGGACACTTCTCGCGCCGGACCCACGCTTCTCGCGCCCGCGCAGGCCTCCTCGCGCCGCCATGGGCCGGCCCTGCGGTCATCCGCCCCCGATCCCCCACGCGAGCGCCAGCGCGGTGAGGCCGGAGCGCCCCATCGCGAACAGCGCCACGCCCACGCCGGCGAACGCGTAGAGGCCCACAGGGATGAGCACGAGCCACTCACGGACGGATCCCGCGCCGCCGAGCACGGGGATGGAGAGGTGCCCGCCGCGCCGCCACATCCACCGCACCACGGGCACCTTGTGCAGGAGCCGGGGCCGGCGGAACCGGAGCGGCCACAGCAGGTTGCACCCGCCGGTGGTGAGCATGTCCCCCGCGATGTGCACCGCGGCGCCGAGCCCCACGGCCAGCGGGAACCAGCCCGGGTGGTCCGGGGCGTTGACTGCGACGAAGGCCGCGAGCGGGACGGCGAGGATCCACGGCAGCCGCCGCACGCCGTCGGGCAGCGCACCGAGCACCTTCGCCGCGAAGGAGACCAAAAGGAGCGAGAACGCCCCGGCCCCCACGTACACGGTGCCCCATGGCTCGAGCACGGCCGTCCACTGCGCGGCGAGCCACGCGAGGGCCGTGAACACGGCGACTCCGAAGAGGGAATGCGTGCCGTTGCGATGTCCCCCGGAGACCTTCCCGACTACCGTGCAGAGGGCGTTCGAGACGGGCGGGAGGGACTGGGCGATGGTGGCGCTGCGGTGGTCGGCGTCCGGGAGGAGGGCGGCTCCCGCGGTCACGAGCGCGCCGACGACGATCCCGGCCGGCGTCGCCTCGAGGAGGGGCCAGCCGAGGCCGAACGAGGCAGGCCCGAGCCCGAGGGGGACCGTGGCCGGAGAGAGGTCGATATGGACATGCGTGGTCACCGCGACCCAGGCTGCTGCGCCACAGGCCGCGTGGTGGGCTCCCATCATGCCGGAGAGCCCTCCCGCTGGGGACGGGACGGTGGGAGGGGGTTCATGGAGGCGGGTGGCTCACTCACCGCAGCCGGCGCACCGGCCGGCGTCGAGGTCCGCATCGGGGAGGATGCCGCCGCACTCGCGGCACTCGGTGTGCAGCGCGAGGTCCGTGCATCCCGCGCACCGGTGCTCCTCGAGCTCGGCGAGTGCCTCGCCGCAGTCCAGGCACGAGTCCTCGACGAGGGCGAGCGGGGCGGGTGTGCGGGTGTGGGACCGCGCCGGCGGGGTCACGACTGCTGCTGTGCTCATAGGAAAAGGCTAGAGAGGGCCTCCGACATTTCTCGTCGATCCCCCGGCGTGGCGCACCGCGGCGGGCGTAGGCTGGCGCCCATGGCCAGATTCTTCGACGTCCATCCGGTGGATCCGCAGCCGCGCGCGATCAGCCAGGCGGTGCGGATCCTGCACGAGGGCGGCCTCATCGCCTACCCCACCGACTCGTGTTATGCGCTCGGGGCGGTCATGGGCAACCGCGAGGCCCTCGAGCGCATCCGCCAGATCCGCCAGCTGGACGACAAGCACCACTTCACGCTCGTGTGCCGGGAGTTCGCGCAGCTTGGGCAGCTCGTGGACATGCCCAATGACGTCTTCCGGGCCATCAAGTCCGTCACGCCAGGCCCGTACACGTTCATCCTCCCGGCCACCCGAGAGGTGCCCAAGCGCATGCTGCACCCCAAGAAGAAGACGGTGGGCGTGCGCATCCCGGACCATGCGGTCGTCCGGGCCCTCCTGGCCGAGCTGGGCGAGCCGCTCCTGTCCTCGACCCTCCTCCTGCCGGGCGAGGACGCCCCGCTCACGGACGGCTGGGAGATCAAGGAGCGCCTCGACCTCGTGGTGGACGCGGTCATCGACGCTGGTGAGACCGGCTCCGAGCCGACCACCGTCGTGGACTTCTCCTCGGGCGTCGCCGAGATCGCCCGGTACGGGGCGGGGGACCCGAGCCGCTTCGAGTAGCCACACCGCCGCGGCACTGTTCTCCAGCGGCGGGAGGCGGACGACGGCGGGCGGGCGGCGCCCGGCGTCGTCCGCCTCCTTGCGCGGCGCTCGCCTACGCGCGGGCGGGGACCGCGGCGGCGATGAGCCCGAAGAGGTCCTTCGGGTCCGCGGGGGCGGCGATGAGGTCGATCTCCTCGCCGAACTCGGTGCCCTCCACCGCGTCGCGGACGAACCGGAGCGCGGAGTAGTCCTCGACCGCGAAGCCGACCGAGTCGAAGACCGTGATCTGCTCGGGGCTCGTGCGGCCGGGGGCCTCCCCCGTGAGCACCTGCCAGAGCTCAGTCACCGGGAAGTCATCGGGCATCTGCTGGATCTCGCCCTCGATGCGCGTCTGCGGCGGGAACTCGACGAAGACGTCCGCCTTCGTCAGGATCGCCGGGTCGAGCTCGGTCTTGCCCGGGCAGTCGCCGCCGATCGCGTTGACGTGGACGCCGGGGCCCACAAGGCCTGCGGTGAGGATCGTCGCGTATGCCTTGTCCGCCGTGCAGGTGGTGATGATGTCCGCACCCGCCACGCAGTCCGCGGCCGAGGCCGCCTGGACCACCGTGATGCCGTAGGGGGCGAGGTTGCGCTCGAGCTTGGCCATCGCGGCCGGGTCCGTGTCCCACACCCGGAACCCGGTGACGCCCCCAGCCGCTCGGAAGGCGAGCGCCTGGAACTCCGCCTGGCTCCCGCAGCCGATCATCGCCATCGTGCGGGAGTCGGGGCGGGCGAGCAGCTTGGCGGCCATCGCCGAGGTGGCGGCGGTGCGGAAGGCGGTGAGGAGGGTCATCTCGGCCAGGAACGTCGGGTAGCCGTTGTGGACGTCCGCGAGCATGCCGAACGCCGTCACCGTCTGGTAGCCGCGGGCCGGGTTGGAGGGGTGGCCGTTGACGTACTTGAACGCGTAGGTCTCGGACGTGCTGGTGGGCATGAGCTCGATCACGCCGAACGAGGTGTGGCTCGCGACCCGCGGGGTCTTGTCGAAGCCGGGCCAGTCGCGGAAGTCCTCCTCGAGGTACGCGATCAGGCCCACGAGGATGTCCTCGGGGCCGCGGCTCGCGGCCCATTCGACCATGGTTCGGACATCGACGAAACGCGCCATCGCGGGGGCTCCTTCAGTGGTTCCAAGGGGACGGGACCACGCTATGGACGTGCACTATGCAGGCACAATGGCCTGAATGCGCGATATCTGGTCAGTGAGTGAGCAGACTGCGGCACGGGCATGCGCATTCTGCTCAGGGCGCGGCTAGCGCAGCACCGAGCTGAGCAGGAGGCTCGTCTCGCTGTTGACTATCCCGTCGATCCCGCGGATGCGCCCGAGGACAGCGTCGAAGCCGGGGAGGCTTTCCGTGCGCAGCTCAGCGACCAGGTCCCAGCGGCCGTTGGTCGTGTGCAGGGCTGCGATCTCGGGCAGGCCGCGGAGGGCCGCGATGACCTTGTCCGCGCTGCGGCCCTCGACCTCGATGAGCGTGACGGCGCGGATGCCGTCCGCGCCCACCCCGTCCCGGACGCGGGCCGTGAAGCCCACGATCGTCCCGGAGGCGGTGAGCTTCTCGATCCTGCTGCTCACGGTCGCGCGCGTCACCCCGAGCCGCCGGGCGAGGTCCGCCACGGGGGCCCGGCCGTCCTCCCGCAGCGCGGACAGGAGCCGCCGGTCGAGGTCGGAGAGGGCGTCCGCGTGGGTCACCGCCTGAGGGTCTCGTCGAGCAGCTCCGGTAGGCACGGCCACAGGATATCGGCCGGCACCGGCCCGATCCGGCCCGGCTGTCTGCTTGCATGCCGGCGAATTGGGGAAAGGAAGGCAGGACCGTCACAGCACTCACGTCAGGAGCCGCCATGCGCATCGCCATCGTCGGAGCATCCGGGAACGTCGGGACAGCCCTGCTGAAGCGGCTCTCGGCGGCAGGAGGCCACGAGCTCGTGGGGGTCAGCCGCCGTGTGCCCGACACGGGAGCGGAGCCCTACCGCCACGCCGCCTGGCACACGGTCGACATCGGCGCCGAGGAGGCGCCCGGGAAGCTGCGCGCCGCGTTCGAGGGGTGCGACGCCGTCGTCGACCTCGCCTGGGTGATCCAGCCGAACCACCGCGAGGCCGAACTCGAGCGGGTCAACGTCGCCGGGAACGGGCAGGTCTTCGACGCGGCCGCCGAGGCGGGGGTCAAGCACGTCGTCTACGCGTCCTCGGTCGGGGCGTACAGCGCGGGGCCGAAGGACCGGCGGGTGGACGAGTCGTGGCCCACCGGCGGCCTGCACACGTCGCACTACAGCCGGCAGAAGGCCGCTGTGGAGCGGATCCTGGACAGGTTCGAGGCGGAGCATCCCGGGATCGCGGTGGCGCGGGTGCGGCCGGCCCTGATCTTCCAGTCCGGCCAGGCGTCGGAGGTGGGCCGGTTCTTCCTCGGCCGGTTCATCCCGCAGCAGGTTGCGCGCCTCCGGGTGCCCATCCTGCCGATGCCGCCGCGGATGGCCTTCCAGGCGGTCCACGCCGAGGACATCGCCGAGGCCTACGCCCTGGTCCTCGAGAAGAAGGCCACCGGGGCCTTCAACATCGCCGCCGAGCCGACTCTCGATTCGACGACTCTCCCGCCCGTCGTGGGGGCGAAGCGCTCGCTTCCCATCCCCTTCGGCGCACTGCGCAGCCTCGTCTGGGCCACATGGGAGCTGCGGCTGCAGCGCACGGACCCGGGCTGGATCGACATGGCGGTGCAGGTGCCCATCATGGACACCGCCCGAGCGCGCAATGAGCTCGGCTGGAAGCCCCGCCGCACCTCGCAGGAGGCCGTCTCGGCCGTCCTCGGGGGAATGCAGGAGGCCTCGGGCGTCTCAGCCTCGAGGCCCCTCCGCCCTGGCGACCAGGCCTCGCAGGACTGAATCCTAGGACGGCCCGGTCTACGGCCCAGGGTGCAGCGCCCTGACGAGCCCTCCGAGCGATGTGAGCGTGAGGTCCGGCCGGGCGAAGTACGGCGGGTAGGCGGCACCCGAACGGTTCACCCATGCGGTCTGGAGTCCTGCGCGGGCCGCGCCGTGGATGTCCCAAGGGTGCACCGCCACGAGAAGCATCTCCTCCGGCCCCACTCCGCACTCCGCCGCGGCGTGCCGATAGGCATCTCGGTGCGGCTTCCACGCGGGAGCGTCCTCGACGGACAGGATCCGCTCGAACTGGTCCTGGATCCCGGCGGCGCCGACCAGCCGCTCGACCACCTGACTGGAGCCGTTGCTCAGGGTGACGAGGCGGTGGCCGGCGGCGCGGAGAGCGTGGATCCCCTCCGCGGCATCGCGGTGCAGGGGCAGGTCTGCTATCGAGGAGGTGAGGCGCGACGCCGTTGCCTCCTCGTCCGCCACGCCCGCCTCGCGCAGGAGGCTGGCGAGGATCTCGGTCGCGAGGTCCGAGAAGCGCGCCGAGTCGCCGGCTGCGGCCAGGGCGAATCCTTCCCGGAGGACCATGGCGAACCAGAGCTTCGCGAGCTCCGCCGGAGCTCCGGCTTCAACGAAGCGCGGGCCGAGCCCAGACATGTCGGAGAGGGTCTCGTTGACGTCGAAGACGATGACATCGGGCATGGGGTGCTTCCTCTTGCTGGGGAGTGGGGCGTCCGCCTTGGCCCATCCCTGCCCGGCAGCCGGCGGCCGAAACCGATTCCCGGCTGGCCGCCTCTTCGCGCTACGCTTGAGGGGCGTCTCCCGCGACTTCGAGCGGGACGCCGCGCCTCCTTAGCTCAGTTGGCCAGAGCATCTGTCTTGTAAACAGAGGGTCGCCGGTTCGAATCCGGCAGGGGGCTCCACGAACCCTTCTCCGACCTGCGGAAACGCAGATCAGAGAGGGTTTTCCGTATGTTGGCCCGACGTCGCTCCCATGAAAACTCCCATAGAAACTGCTGGCCCGAATCAGGTCACGCATTCAGGGGCCGGCACAGTCCCCCAGAGACCCTGTTGTCGAGTCCGCTTCGGATGTCCGCACACATGGGGACCATGTCGAAGCAAACTAACAACGTAGACCTCCAGCGGGAGGACATGGCAGAGCTCCTGCTCACTCGCGCAGAGGCCGCCGCGTACCTAGGGCTGTCCGTCAAGCGGCTCTCAAACATGGCCGCTCTCGGCCAAGGGCCGAAGGTAATCCGGTTCCCGTGTGGGAGCGCGCGCTATGAGTGGACGAGCCTGCAAGCCTGGACTCGGTCCGGCTCAAGCAGGGCCGCCTGATGGGCCGCCCACCTCTCGGTCCCGGTGAGGTCGGGGAAATCTGGACCAGCTCCGCGAAGAACGCCAAGGGCCTCTACCGGGCCCAGGCCACCTATGTCGACACCCAGGGTGTCCAGCGCGTATGCCGCGTGGAACGTCCGCGTAAAGGCGACGCCCGCGCGGCTCTGGCCGCCCGCCTTGAGAAGCTCCTAAAGGGTGTCGACCAGGCTCCTGCCCAGACAACTGTCGAGCGGGCAGTGTGGGACTGGCTGAACTCGCGCCCGAGCCGCGACGTCGACATCCGCCGCGGCATCTCTCCGCAGACCCGCGGCGGGTATGCCGAGGTAATCCACCGCGCCGTCGTGCCCGAGCTCGGCCACATCAGCCTCGAGGAGCTCACCGCGCGCCACATCCAGGACGCACTGACCCGAATGGTGCGCGACGGGACCCGGTACACCGAGGCACGCCATGCACTGACGATTCTCCGGCAGTCCCTCCGCTACGCGGAACTCGGGGGCCTCATCAGAGGAAACCCTGCACGCGCCTGCGATGCACCGGAGAAACGAAGGGTCAAGCCGAGGGCGCTGTCAGACGAGGAGCTGCAGTCCGTCCGCGCCGCGGCACACGCCTGGCAACACGGAGGCGTTGCCTCCGGGATGCCCCGTTCGGAGCATCTTGCGGACGTCCTCGGAGTGATGCTGGGACTCGGCGTGCGGATCGGAGAAGCGCTCGCACTGCGGTGGAGCGACGTGGACCTTGAGCAGGGGCTTGTCCATGTCCGCGGCACCCTCGTCGAGCAGCGGGCCTACAGGGATGACCAGGGCCGCCATGTCGAGGGCCGGTTCTTCCGACAGGAATGGCGCAAATCAGGACGCGAGGCACCCGAGCTCGTCGTCGAAGCCCCCGACTTCGTCATGGAGATACTCGGGCGGCGGCGGCTCCACTCCCCACGGCTCAACCCGATCGACGCCGTCTTCGTCACCCGAAACGGCACCTGGGTCCGCCCCGCCGCCGTTCGCACGCACTTCCGTAAGGCCAAAGAGGCTGCCGGCCTGGAGGTTGAACTCGACTGGGCAGTTCCTCACAAACTGAGGGCGACGGCCCTCACCGAGGTGTCGCGAGCAGTCGGACTGGAAGAGGCGGCCCGGCTCGGTGGCCACAGCAGCCACAGAGTCACAGAGAGGCACTACATCGACCCAGGCGTGCCCGAGCCGGTACGGCAAGGCGCAATCCTCCAGAAGCTGTACGAACGCCCCGCCGCCGAGGTCCGATAAGCAAGGCACGTCGGGACTCCAGCCCCGGGCGCGCTGAGTAGCGCCCCGGGCAGCATCTCGAACGATCTGCTCACCCCTGATTCCTAGTGAGCCCCGCTCACGGGGGTCGCCAATTCGCTGCCGCAAATCAGCGGCGGCCGAGGCCGCCCTGCCCCCCTCCATGGCGGCGCTCAGGCGCGCGAGGCGAAGGTATTGGGAGGAAGAAGCGAGGAGGATGCTTGCGACGACCACCGTCGCGAATGTGGAGATGCTGGGAGCCGAGGGTCACTAAAACGTGGCGCCGGGGGCTGCCCGATTCTGGCAAGTGCCCCTACCCCCGGCGCTGATGTCGGCACGTCTCGGTGCCGATGTTCGGACTCCGCCCCGTCCACTAGGGCGCAATAGCACCCGCGCGCCCAGTCTCGCATCGCGGCGGGTGAGGTTAACGGAGGGTCGGCCCTCCGACTGGCGGGTCAGCGCAATTGGCGCTCCTATCAGCAGCAACGGCTGGAGCCAGAACTGAGGTTCGGGCACCCCGCCTCTCACGCCGGCTTTGATGCACAGCCGCCCAAGGGTAAGGAGTCAGGCCCTCGAGCGAATCAAGGCTCGTACGACGCTCGTCTTTGACACGCCGAGCTCTCGGGCAATCTCACGTTGCGAGAGTCCTTCTTCTCGAAGTTGCACGACTTCGGTGTCCAGGACGTTATCTCGCTTCCTGTGTCGGCGGTCGTTGGGACGGTGCACCCCTGGATAGTCCCAGCATCCGGGGCCCCGGAGGCCTACGACCGCCTCGCTGCGCAGAGTGATAGCGCCTGCCACCTGCAGGGCCTCGATCCGGATCGCTATCAGGGGAATCCCCTCCGAGAGCGCATCGGCGATTCGTACGAGGCGTTCGGAGTATTCCTCGGCAACGACGACAGCGACGTGCTCGTATTGCGGCCGCGAACGATGCTCGGCGTGCCAGTACTCAACTGCCCGCAGGAGGTGGTCCTCATCGAGAGGCCCCAACTGCAACTCCACGGCATACCGGCGCTTCAGAGCCGAATCAGTGAGAAGCAGGTCTAGCCGGCCGCCGTAGTTCTGGCGCCTCTCAATCGCGACCACAGAGAGCTCGCCGAGCCCTAGCACTGATGGGTGCTCGGCGATCTGGGCCTGGAGCCAGCGCTCGGTGAAGCGCGGGTCGTTGCGGAGCGAGAGCCGTGACGCCAGCACAAAATGCACGGTCACTGAGCATACCGCCGTCGTGAGGGACAGGGCGTTGCACGATGGTTAACCTCGCTTGCCCCGTTCGAAGGGGCTTCGGCGGGGAGACTGCACGAGATATCCGGCCGCGCGGCCGAATCTAGCGAAACAGTAGACCTCGGCAGATCTCGGTACACCGTTCCCAGACAGCTCGGGAGGGGCCTGACGCCGGAACACGGGCCAGCCAGGCATCGATGTCGTGCGTGCCGGGTCGGCGCGGAGCCGTCGGCTCCGGAGGGCGAGCGGCCGAGTCCGAGGTGGAGGTCTCGCGGTGTTCGCCCGTATTGACCGCGCCACAGGCACCCAGGCCGTGCTACGCCTTTGGGCGGCACGGGTCAGTAGAAGTCGGCCGCGGTGCGCCGCTTCGGGGCTTCCACAGCGGGCCTGTCGCCCGGGTAGGGCAGTCCCAGTGCCGTGCAGGAGAACGCCGCCCGGAGGTCGGCATTGCGGAAGTGGCCGAGCACCTCGCGGTGGGGTGCGCCGCCGATCGCGGGGGCCTCCTCGAGCGCCTCCATGGCCCCGACCAGGTACCGGATCGCGCGGTGGGCGCGGTCCTTCCCGTGGACCCGCCTGAGGTGGTCGATGGACTCCGGGCTGGCATGGTTGCGTGCCGCCCTGCCGATCCGGGAGGTCACCTCCTGCACGTAGGCGGCCACGACGGCGTCGTCCCCGCCCCTGCGGCGGTGCCCGTCTAGGACCAGGGCCTCGGCGCGCCCGCCGACGGGCAGCACCCTGGCGTCGTCGCCGACGGCGAAAAGGGCCACACCGGTCTCGGCGGCCTCCTCGAGGGCGGCGCTGGTGTATCCGGAGGTTGAGTAGAACAGGTGCGCCCCGAGCTGCGGCCTCGTGCCCCGCAGCTGCCTGATCTGGGGCGCCCCGACCGGGGTGGCCTGCATCTTCACCTGCGCGGCCGCCTCGGGATGCTCGACGTCGACGCCGCGGTCGGAGACCCCGCCGGTGAGGCGTGCCCCGAAGAAGCCCAACGGCCCGGACATGTGCCAGCGGGCGACGTCCTCGGCGGTGCGCCAGTCCCCCAGCAGCCCGGCCCGTCCGCCCAGCCCTGCCGTGCTGGTCCCGGCGGCACCACCCCCGAGGGAGGGCGGCGTCGGGGCTGCCGGGCTGTCCGGGAGCCGGAGGATGGAGGATCCGGCCCCCTGGTCGAACCACTCGACGGCCTGGTGGTCGCCGTAGGCGCACAGCTCCCCGCCGCTGTCGACCCGGAAAGAGCCCTGGGACAGCTGGGGGCCGTGCACGTTCGCAGTGTGGCGGGTCGTGGATGCGGGGATGACCAGCGGGCGCCAGCCACGGGAGGGGATGATCCACGCGTTGAAGGCCCTGGCGGCGAAGTAGGCGTCCTCGGGGATGCTTGTCGCCCGCCAGTCCGATTGCTTCCCCACGGTCACCGCCCCGAACACCTCGACGTGGTCCCCCTCGGGGATCGCCTCGAGGACCTGCCGGGCGGCGTTGTCGTCCACGGGCAGGGCGAGGTCGCTGTTTTCGTACTCGGACCACGCCCACATCGTGCGCGGGTCCTGGGATAGCAGCCGGTTCATGGCATCCGTTCTATGAGTGTTCAATCAGGAATGTACGACCCGCTGATGTTGGCGCTCCGCGCAGGGATCTCTCGGCGCACCTCGCGCAGGTCGACGCGCGGCGGGGCGGTCAGCGCATGGCGGCGTCAATGCGGGCGGCCAGGTCGGGGCGGGCGGCGGCCAGGGTCCGGTCCCTGCGGGCCTTCCATGCCCACTTGTACAGACCGCGCTCTGCGCCCCGGGACGCGGAGGCCGGCGGGCGGCCTTGGCGGGCGGCGAAATCCTCCAGCTCAGCAGTCCTCGTGGTCCAGAACTGCACGGCGCGCTCCCGCGCGGCCGGGTCGTCCCAGTGCCGGCCCAGGGTGTCGGCGAGCAGGGCGTGGTGCTGGGCGTCCAGGGTGCCGTGCCGGGCCTGCTGGCGCTGCCCACGCAGCCACTGCCCGGCGCGGGCCTCGGCGGGGTCGGCCGCGGTAGGGCTGGGCAGGCGGCCGTGCTCCTGTTGGAAACGGCGGGCCTCGGACAGGCGGGCCAGGAACCGGTCCGGTTCGACCGGGGCAGCAGTGCGGGCGGGCAGGCCGCTGATCTGGCGGGCGAGCTCGCGCCGCAGCTGCTGGTCCATCACGCGCCCTCCTGTCGTGCCCATCGTACGTTTGCGCGCCACGCGCGCCGGTTCCCCGCCACAAGCGGAAAGCGGGTCCTCCCGGGCAGTGCATGGAGCCAGTGGCTACCACCCTCACTCCCTGCCCGGGCCCGCTGCCCCGCGCGAGGAGGCGCCTGGCGGCTGCGGCGTGCCGACAGCAACCTAGGCGTCGCTTCGCGAATCTAGCATTCCGCTAGATAGCGCTAGATTTCGATACATCTGACGTCAGCTTGTCCAGACGCCGTCTGGACAGATTGCGTCAGGGCAGCTCGCTAGCCAAACGGCGCGGCGCTGAGCCGCCTCGCCATCGGCCGGCGTCCCGGAGATGGCCTACCGCCCTGGCCGACAGGCCCGCGAGCAGGAGGGAGCCCATTCTGGCATCCAGCAGCGCCGTCATCGACGGCGACTACCGCTACCTGCTCGAGCGCCGCTGGGGCCCGGGGAGCACGATGGCGTTCGTCATGCTCAACCCGTCCACGGCCGACGCCGAGGCGGACGACCGCACGATCAGCCGGTGCATCGGCTTCGCCCGGGCCCACGGCTGCGGCGGGCTCGAGGTCGTCAACCTGTTCGCGCTGCGCTCCACCGACCCGGAACGGCTCCGGGCCCACCCCGACCCGGTCGGACCCCTCAACGACGAGTACCTGCTGCGCGCCGGGGAAGGCGCGCGCGCCGTCGTGGCCGCCTGGGGAGCGCACCCGTTCGCCGCCGGCCGGGCCGCGCGCGTGCACGCCCTCCTGGCCGGGCGGGGCATCGCCCTGTCCTGCCTGGGCACGACCCGGAACGGGCACCCCCGCCACCCGCTCTACGTCGCCGGCGCCGCGCAGCTGGCCCCGTGGGCCCCGCCGGGCGCAGCCAAGCCCCTCGCGTCGGAGCCGGCCGGGGAGGGTAGCCTCAAGGCCATGAGCAACGCCCAGAACGCCCCCGCCGGGCCGCGCTTCCTGACCCTGAAGGACGTCCAGGCCGAACTCCAGGTCTCCCCCTCCCAGGCCCTGGCCCTGGTCCGCCGCGGCGAGCTGCGCGCCATCCAGGTCGGCGGGCGCGGCCAGTGGCGCATCGAGCGCTCCGAGCTGGAGGCCTACATCCAGGACGCCTACCGGCGCACGGCCGAGGCGATCGCCACCGGCCAGCTCGAGCCCGCCGACGGTGAGACGCAACCCGATGCAGGGTGATGCCCGCCCCGGCCTCGGACCACGATGAGACGCGGTGGTACTGCGTGCCCCGAGCTCTGAGGCGCACCAACGCACAGCGCTAGGATCCTCAGGATGGGGACCACCCTTGATATCGACCCGCGGGTCCTGGCCGCCGAGACCCGTGCTGATGCGGCGCCTATCCTCGGGCCCCCCGGTAGCCCTACGCTGAATGCAGAGCATGCCGTCGAGGAGAGGGGGTGGTGGCGATGATCCGCCGAGCAGGCGCGCTGCGTTCTGAGTCCGTTTCGCCCGACGTGTCGGCGCACCGGCTTGACGTCGTCATCGACCTCGGGGCCGGGTCCCTGCTCGGCGACAGGCCCGTCCACGATCCAGAAGGCACGGAGCGGGGCCTGAGGGCCCTGCTGAGCCTCTCGCGCAAGACCCTGGAAGTGGAGCGCGCCAAGCGGCAGGCGGCCACCGCCGCGGAGAACCGGTGACCAGCGCCGGGTGAGGTGAGTCGGTGTGGCATGCCTGTCAGACCGCGCACATACAATGGACCCGGGTTCTCAGGGTGTCGACTTGTGGGCCAGTTTGGCGGTGGGTGCCTGGGACGCACCCACCGCAGCGGGAAGGGCCACACCGATCCGGTGTGGCCCTTCCTTTGCGAGTCAGCGTCGTCTAACCCCCTCGGGGGGCACTGAGGGAGCTGGCTCGGTCACCCACTCGCATACACCTCCGGGACCACGCCGTGGCCGTGGGGTCGAGTGTAGTGAAACGGTAGACCTCAGTAGACCTCAGTAGATTTCGATAGACATCTAGGATGCCCAGCTCGGTGTGGTTGTGGAGGTGGACGAACGCCATGGGCTCTCCTCGGTCGCGCAGCTGCCGGTGGTGGTGTGCTCCTCCTATGCCGTGTCGGAGGCGACGGGAGGGTGCACAGCCCACGTGTGCGGCAGCGGCCCGAAGGCTCGACCGGTGGTGCCGGGCGGTCAGCCCTGGCGGCAGCGGGGGCAGGCTGCCGGGTCGGCCATGGCCGCGGGCATCCCGATCCGGTCGGCCTCGACGAGGACCCGCCGCCACATCTGTGGGTCCTGGAGGGCGAAGTCCTGGTGCATCCCGCCGATGTGCGGGACGGTGACCTCCCCGTCGGTGTCCCAGAGGGCCAGTGCGCCCCCGTTGGAGTAGGCGGCGTTGTACAGGATGCCCCGCACCGTCACCCCTTCGGCGGGCTGGTCCTCGTACACCGCCCTCGCCCACTCCTGGGTGAGGGACCGGGGGTACGGCCCTGTGGCCAGGGACGGGAGCGCGCCGATCCGCATCGCGGCGCCTTCGGAGCGCAGGTCGAGGACCGGCAGGGGCGCTTCTGGCTCGAGCGCGCAGACCCGGTACCGGGGGCATGCCGCCACCTCGCCCGCCTCCCCGAACACCTCGCCCAGGGCGGTGGCGAGGCTCTCGGCGGCGTACAGCACGGTCCTTCCCTCCGGGCACTGCCGGGGCTGGCCGTCGGGGGCCGGCACGTGGTGGTCCATCCGCCCGATCGGGCCGAAGCCGCGGTGCGCCGAGCCGCTGGCAGCCCAGCCGCTGGGGTGCCAGATGCGGCACCACTGCCACTGCTGGCCGGGCTGGCGCCCCCAGCTGGCCACCGTCCCTCCCCGCAGCGGCCGGCCCGGTCGGGCCAGGGGCCTCACCACGCGGCTGATGTGATGCTGCGGGCCGCGCGGACCACCGGCTCCACATGGCCCGCCTCGAGCTGCTGGGACGGGGTGGACCCGCCCAGGTCGGGGTTGGGCCTGACAGCCCACAGGCACAGGGATACCAGCCCGGCAGGGAACTCGGACCGGACCCGGCGGAGCCCGGGCAGGTAGCCCTTCTCGGTCTCGGCGCTGAACTGCCAGGGGGGAAGGCGCCACTCCCGTCCGGCCTTCAGGCCGAGCAGGTCCCCGGCCTCGACCCGCTCCCGGAGGGACTGCACGGAGATGCCGATGAGCTTCGCGGCCTGTGTGACGGTGAGGGCCGACTGGAGGGCCTCCTCGCGCCGGTTGAAGTCGCGGGAGAGCTGGGACAGGGCCGCGCTGCTCTCCGCCTCCTCGGTGGGGGCCTCGCCCCACGTGCCCGGGTCGAGCCGGTCGTCGGCGTGGTGGGCGGCGGCGGCCAGGAATGCCTCGCGGGCGGCCGGGGAGGCGCCGTGCCAGACCCCGAGGAGCGCCTCGACCGGCTCGCCTTCGTATTCGTGCCCGGACGCCGCAGCGGCATCCCAGTCCTGCTCGTCTCCGTGCGATCCCATGCAGGGATTCTACTCCTCAGGAAGGCTGCGCAGGATGGGAAGGTCAGCCGGCCAGGTGCGGCATCAGGAAGAACACGGCCCCGGCCACGGCCAGCAGCACACCGCACACGACGGCCAGGGCCGCGGTGGGGGAGCCGCGGCGGGCCGGGCCCGGCACGGGGGCGGACTCCCGCACGGCACGGCGCACATCGGTCTCGATGTCGAACTCGGGCAGGCTGCCGGCGGCCATGAAGGGCAGGTTCTGGGCGGTCCAGGCCACGAGAGCGTCCAGGTCGTTCTCCGCCCCCCCCGGAGGCCCAGTATGTCTGCGTCGCGCCGGACGGCCTGACGCCGCTGATGCTGCTCGCTCGACCACCGCTTACCGTCGTCGCCCGACATGCCCTCATGATGCCATCTCGCCGGGATCACTGCGCGGTAGCTATGCCGGGGCGACGTGGCGCTGCCAGAAATGCCAGAATCCCCAGATTTGCCAGCCCTTCTGGCTCGGCCAGAAGTGCCAGAAGCCCCCTTTTGCCAGCATTCTGGCAAAGCGAGGAGTGCCCGGGCCGGGATAAAGTGCCCGTCTCATAGTGAGGAGCCCTGCCTCAATGCTTGGGGCGCGGACCCGGGCGGTAGGATCCCGAGAGTGAGGACCACGCTCGATCTGGACCCGAGGGTCCTGGCGGCCGCCCGCGCCCGCGTACGTGCACGCGAGAGCCGCAGCGTGGGCGCGGCCGTGTCGGAGCTGGCCCTGGCCGGCCTAGCAGCTCAGGCTGCCGGGGCGCCGTCCGATGCCGACGGTGGCCTGGTGCTGCTCCCGGCAGCCGAGGGTCACGTAGTTACCGACGAGATGGTGGCCAAGGCCAGGGCGGGAGGCTGACCTGCTGGTGACAGTCGACCACGGGCCCGCAGTGGCTCTTCGGGAGCATCTGGGCCTCCTCGTCACCAGGCCCGCTCGGCGAGGTCGTATCGCGCCGCAGCCAGGACGCTCTGAGGGTCGGTGCGCAGCAGGTCAACTGGCCGTACCGTGCCGCTGAGCATCGCGGTTCTGGAGCCGAGCCAGAGGACCACGTCCTCATGGGCCACCCCCGCCGCACGGGCGACCTCCAGGAGATGCGCGACGACCGCGAGCACCCGCGGTCCATCGAACTGGAATGCCGGGTACCAGCGGGTCTGAGCCCCTCTGTGCCGGTATGCGAGCAACTGACCCGCGCCGCAAAGCTCCTCGGCCTGCCCAGGACGCAGCCCGAACAGGGCCTCGACCTGTGCAGCGTCGAGCCGCCCACACTCGCGCTCGAGCGATCCGAGGGCCTCCTCCTCGTCCCGGAGGGCCCGGGCGATCCTCGGGGAGAGCCCCTCAGCGTCCGTGGTCATGCGACCAGTATGCGCACTCCCCCCAGTCAGGGCTATAGGAGAGGCCCCCGCCATTGTGGCGGGGGCCTCTCCCTGTCTCCGGGGCCTGGTGTCAGGCGACCTCGTCCACGCCCTCGAGCTCGAAATCGATCTCGTCCAGGTCGAGCACCAGCTCCTCGAGCTCGTCGGCCTGCGGCGCCCGCTCGGCGACCCCGCGCTCGGCCAGCAGGCCGGGGAGCGTGGCGGGCTCGGCCCACGCGATGCGCATGCCCTCCACGTCGCCGCCGTCGGCGCCCATGACGGCCAGGCCGCGGCTCTGCCCGTCGTCGAGCTCGGCGAGCCGCTCGGCGGCCAGCTGCACCTGGTCCCCGGGGAAAGCCATCCCCAGGGTCTCCCGGGCGAGCATCGTGCCCGGCTTGGCCAGCTGGATGATCGACGTCAGGTTGGACCTCATCTCGCCGCTGATGTAGGCCGCATCGGGCCTCTGGCAGGCCAGGGCCAGGTGGACGCCCACGAAGCGCGCCTCGCGGGCGATCTTGCCGGCGTACGCCGCGAGCAGTGCCTTCGCCGCGTTCTGCTCCTCGAGCTCGACTCCGACCTCGGTGCCCTTGAGCGCGGCGTCGACCTTGATGGGCAGGACCAGGGACACGAACTCGTCGATCACGTACATGACCGGGCGGATGTTCTCCCGCTTCCGGGTGGCCTCGTCGAGGTCGGCCCAGAAACCCAGACCGGCTTTCTTGAGGATGCCCTTGCGGCGGGTGACCTCGGCGTAGATCGCCTGGATCATCTCGGAGGCCTCGGGCAGGGTCTCGGCCCAGCCGCTCGCCCACGGGCGGATCACCTCGAAGTCGGCGCCGCCCTTGACTGCGTCGGTGAGGTAGACATCGTGACCGCGGGTGAGGGCCTGCATCATCAGGGCCAGCAGGGCGATGGTCTTGCCGGTGCCGGTCGGGCCGACGATCAGCGACATGGGCCCAAGCTTGAGGTTGATGCCGCGCTCGTCACCCTGGGGGTCAATGCCCAGCGGCAGGTTGGACCACAGTCCCGGCTCGACCTCGGCCGGGAGCATGTCGGCCAGGGGTGCCAGGCCCGGGAGGCTGCGGGGGACGCCGTAGCGCATCGTGACGGCACCCGTGACGGGTTCCTCCTCGGAGTGCCAGCCGGGGCCGCCGCCGGGGATGGCGGCGACGAGCTCGGCCCAGGTGGCCTGGCGCTTCTCGGCGGCCGTGCCGACGGCGGGCACGCGCAGCAGGGTGACGGTGTCGATCCGGCCGGCCCCGGTCTCCTCGTCGACCGCGAAGGCGAGGGCGAGCTCGATCTCCCAGGGCCGGTCGGTGCGCAGCAGCTCGGCGAACCTGCCGCGCAGGGCCACGGCCGCGGGCAGCGGGTTGGCGACGACGGCGCGGCGCTCCTCTGGGGCCCACTCGACCAGGGACAGGCCCTGGGCCCGGGCCAGGGCCGCGTAGCGGGCCGCGGCGGTGGGCGAGGTGCCGGCCGGCAGGGTCCACGTCTCGGCGGAGGGCCGCGGGTCAGGGGTGCCCTGGACCAGGCGCAGCTCGGTGCCGCGGACCTCCTGGATCTGCCAGCCGTCGCCCAGGACTCGGGTCGCGGCCCGGTGGGCCTTGGCCAGCTCGGCCGTGGTGCCCGCGAACCCCGCGGGGACCTCGAGCACTGCCTCGGCCGGGGTGGGGTGGTGCTCGATGGACTCGATCATGCCCTCGGAGCCGGCCAGCAGCTCGCGGCGGGCCATCGCGTCCGCGGAGACGGGGACCAGGACCAGGCGCTCGTGCGAGGTGGTCGGGTCGGCCTCGTACTCGGGCCAGGCCAGGGCGAGCCGGCCCTCGAGGTCGGCCAGGCGCAGGGCAGCCCCCGGCGGGGTGGGGGTGACGGTGAGCCGGCCGCCCCGGTTGTCGAGCACCGAGCTCTCGAGCGCGGAGGGCTGCACGCCCAGGACGGCGGCCAGGCGGGCCCCGTAGGTGCCGCGCAGGGCGGCCTGGCGGAGGGTGCGGGACGTCCACGATCCGGCGACCGTGACGGCCAGGGCCAGGATGAGGCCCAGCCCGGCCAGGCCCAGCAGCGGGGATGCGTCAGGGATCGTGGTGCGCAGGGCCAGGGCTGCGGCGCCGGCCCCGCCCAGGATGAGGGTGAGCCGCATGCGGCGGGCCAGCTCGCCCCGGAGCCCGTGGCGGGGCCAGGTCAGGCCGCGGGAGCGGGGCCAGCGCAGGGCGACGGCGAGGCCGGCTGCCAGGGCTGTCGGGAGGGCGATGAGCCAGCCCGCGGCCGCGGCCATGGTCGCGACCAGGATGAGGACGGCGACGCCGAGCCAGCGGCGCCCGGCCTCGGCGGTGTCGGTCTGTGCGGCGTCCCGGGAGACGGAGAGGGCCGCGCGGGTGGCGGCCCTCCCTGCCTTCCAGGTCCCGCGCATCAGGGTGCGGGCGATGCGCATCGGGGTCCTCCTAGTCGTCCAGGCTGATCATGGTGCGGGCCTCGGCCGGCACGGGCACCGGTGCGGGCTGCGCCACGGCCGGTGCCGGGGCGGCGGGTGCATCGGCGCGGCGGGATGCTGCGCGGCGGCGGGCCCGGCCGACGGCGAGGCAGCCCAGCCACAGGGCCCAGCCGGCGGCGGCGACACCCCAGGGGGTCCACCCGCCCGGGAGCATGGCCAGGGCCCAGGCGGCGGGGACGTCCTCGGACGCCGCGGCCGGCTCGGCGGCCGGTGCCGTGGGCGCTGCAGTGGTGGCGGGGGCCGCGGTGGCCTGGCCCTCGGCGGGTGCCGTGGCCTCGGGGGTGGTGGTGGGCGTGGCGGAGGCCGTGGCCTCACCCGGGCCGTCGGCGGGCTTGACGGCGGTGACCTGCACGAAGCCGGCCTCGCCGTCGACCTGCACCGGAACCCAGGACGCTCCGGAGATGTCCACGGGGATGCCTGCCCGCACGGTCTGGCCCTCGGCCAGGGTGGCGACCACGTCGGCGTCCTCGAGGGGCCCCGAGTGGACGTCGTAGACCTTGTCCCCGGCCTTGCCGCCGAAAAATCCGGTCTCTGCCTCAGCACCGGCCGGGTCGTGGGAGACCCACCGGGAGTACAGGGCCTCGGGGTCTGCCGGGACGGTGACGATGCTCGAGGCGGCCTGGGTGTAGCCGGTGCGGCCGTAGTCGTCGGTCACGGACCAGCAGGTGTCCGAGCTCGAGTCCGCCTTGCGCGGGGCCTCGGTGGCCTTGAAATGGCCACCCTGGGGGATCTTGCCGGTCTCGCCGGAGTACGTCCCGCAGGACGGGTAGAGGGTGACGCTCGAGGTGGCCCAGCCGTCGAGCTGGCCGGCCTTGGTGTCGGCGTGGGCGGGCGTGGCCAGGGCGGTGAGCCCGGCCAGGGCGAGGGCGGCCGCTACCGTGCGGGTGGTGGTGCGGGTGTTCATGGTGGTCCTTTCCTCAGTTCTCGGTCTCGGTGTGTGCGGGCGCGGGCTTGATCGCCATGGCCGTCTTGGCCCAGCGGAAAACTTCCGGCGCGATGGCGAGGGCGCCTACGGCGCAGCCCAGGCCGCCGGCGAGCCAGGGCGAGGACATGGCGTGGATACCGGAGACGATCCCGGCGCGGAGCAGGGCGATGCCGATGCCCATGAGGGCGGACACGAGCACTCCGGCGAGCAGGGTGCGGCGGGCGACCCAGGCGGACACGTCGGCCTGAGAGGCGATGACAGCCTCGGCGATGCGGCTGAACGGGCCGAATCGGCCCTGGAGCTTCTCACTGGAGGCCCGGCGGGCCCAGAAGCCGATCGTGAAGACGATCGTGCAGGACAGCACCGTAGCGGCGAAATCCAGCAGGGCGACCTCTCGGAGCCCGTAGGCGGTCAGGCCCAGGGCGCCGAAAGCCAGGATGACGCCGATGAGGCGGTAGACGGGGTTCGTCTGGAAGACCGTGGTCGTGGAGTGGGTCGTGGCGGCAGTCATGCTTGTCCGTTCTCTCGTGCTGACATATTCATGCTAGCTGTATCTCATCAGATGTTCAAGAAGAGGGGCGCCGCAGTGTCTGCGACGCCCCTCGTGTGCCGGGGCCTGCGGAAGGGGGGATTCCATATGGGGGATCAGCCCCGGCTCTATGGTCTATGCGCCCTCCGGCCCGACGGCCGGCTCGTCCCCCTGGCGCAGCCGCTCGGGGATGAGGCCTGGCCTTTTGACCATGTCCCCATGAAGCATGAACCGGGTCATGACCCGAAGAGGTCGCCGACCGTCAGGCCCGGGAGCCGCGGATTTCTTTGGGACCATGAGGTCGCGCACTTCGATGCCCGCCCTGGGCTTCACCCCGGCGTCGCGGTTGGCCTTGGACCCACCGGCCCACCGGGCGAGCGTGGGCATCGGCACCTCCGCGACCGCGGAGGCCTCCGCCAGGGACATGCCCCACGGCTCCGGCTCCGGCTCGACCGGCCGGCGCCGACTCCGCATGTACTCGATCTGCGCCGCGCGGATCTGGCCGGACGACTCGGAGTACTGCGAGTACACGCTCGAGCCGGTCACGCCCATGGCCTTACCGATTGCGTCCCAGGACGGGCGGTCCCCTTGGGGGAGCCCGCGCAGGCTGCGGATCGCGCTGGACAGAACGTCCGCGACCGCCTTCTCGAGGTCCTTGGCGCGCGGCAGTGCCTCCAGGAGCCGCCCCTCGCCGATGAGCGCCTGGGCCTCGGTGGCCAGGTCTACGGCCCTGGCGGCTGCAGCCCCCGGGCCCACCTCCGCCTCGCCCTCTTCTGAGTTATTCATAATAGGAGCATAGCAGGGTGAGATGGGCATGGACAGCGTCCTGCAGGGCATGGTTTACTTTTTACTAGCATAAGTAACTCACGGAAAGGAAGCTGAGGACCATGAGCTACACCGCAAGCCTCGTCGCCGCACTCGGCGTCACCACAGTCCTCGTCGGGGGCGTCGCCGTCAGCGTGCCGGCCCTCGAGGAGGAGGCCCGCGTCCAGGTCATGCAGCAGGACCTGGCCAACGCCCAGCAGGACCTCCTGCTCAACCGGTTCACCGCCGCGCCCCTGACCGCGGCCCGCGCCCAGGCGGAGCTGGCCGACCTCGAGCTCAGTCCGGGCACCATGCTCACGACTGTGGACTCCCCGGCCGGCGTCCTCCTCCACGCCCACCACCCGGACGTGGCCCGGACAGTGGAGGCCATCGTCTACTGACCCTCGCGAGCACAAAGAAGGCCCCCGGCATGCGTGCCGGGGGCCTTCTCCTTGCCCGGGTTCAGGCGGTCCGCTGCGTGGCGTCTAGGACGGCGTAGCGCACCTGGACCCCCTCCAGGCCCTGCCCGTCGCCGACGATCCGGCGCAGGTCGCGCGGGTCCACGGCCACCGTTCCCCGCTCCGGGGTGCAGCCGGCGCGGACGGCGACGATCGGGTTCGCGTCGCGGACCGTGATCCACATGACGGGGGCGCAGCTGCCGCCCTGGTCCGGGTACACGGTGACCCGCTCGACGGTGGAGACCCGCTCCGGGTCCACCCCCTCGGCGATCCGGGCCAGCACGAACTCGCTGGCACGGCGGCCGCCAGCCAGCGCGACGAGGGCCCCACGGGGGTCGATCACGAGCTCGCGCTCGGCATAGGGCACGGGCCGGGACGGGACCCAATCCCGGGCCAGGGTGTCCGGGGCGGACCCGGACGAGAACGGGACGCCGGGCATCGGGGCCCGGCCTGGGTTGGGGAGGGTGCGCAGGCGCGGCTCCGGTGCCGGCGGGGAGGCCTGCGGGGTCTGGATGCGCGCTGCGGGGGCCGGGCTCGTGGACGAGCCGGCGGCCCCGACAGCCAGGGCGGCTGCCAGCGCCATGGAGCCGGCGACAGCGGCGAGGGCCCGGCCGGTCATGCCGCCACCGGCCCGGTGCGCGTCGCGAGGAGGATGCGCTGGACCTTGGGGCGGCTGATGCCCAGCGCCGAGGCGACCTTGGCCTGGGAGAGCCCGGAGTCTGTGAGCTCGAGGACCCGCTCGCGCAGCGCGTCCCCGTCCAGGGCCGGGCCGGCGGGCTCGGCATCGCCAGGTGCCGGGGCGGGTGCCAGACGGGCGGGCGCTGTCCTGGCCGGCGTCGCAGCCTGGGCGGGGGCGGCCTGAGGGAGTGCTGGCGCGGTGCGCTCGGCCGGCCTGCGCGGGGCGGGGGCGGCCTTGCCCTCGACCAGGATGCGCTCGAGGATCCCCGAGGAGGTCACCGCGGCGATCGGCATGAGGGCCGCGATGCCGGCGGCGATCCACGCGGCCGCGGTCATCTCTCCGTTGACGAGCACCACGTGCATGACGTTGCCGGTGGCGGAGACGCCGGTCCAGGCTACGGTGCCCACCCGCAGCCAGCGCACGGACCAGCCGCGGCGGCGGTAGACCATGGCGCCGGCGGTCGTCATGAGCAGACTGATGTCCAGGGCGATCGGCACGGCCGCCCGGACCGGGGCGGGCAGGCCCATGGCCTCGGCCAGTGCCAGGAGCCCGGCATAGGAGACGGCCAGGGAGCACGCGAGCACGGTGACGGCGAGGGCCACGAAGGTCATCTCGAAGCGTCGGAAAGTCATCATGAGATAAGCATAGCAACAATATCTCACGGAGGAGGTGAAGAGAGCCAATGAGAAGACAGAACAAGCCAGGGAGGAAGACCAACCAAGGGAGGGGGTCTATAAGGAGAGCGTTCCGGACGGCACAGTGCCCTGCAGATCGAACCACTGCCTGCTGCTGTGGCCCTGCCCCTGGCCTCGGCCCCACCCGGATCCTGCCCGGCTGCTTGGTCCTGGCCTGTCCCTGCGATGTGCCCTGTCCCCTGGAGGTGCGGCCCTGCCCTGGGGTGTGGATGGTGCGTGGGTCTGCCTCTGGGGATGCCCGTCCCTGGGTTCCGCCACCGCCCCGGCCTCCGACCCGCTCCCCTGCATGCGCTGCGCCTCGGAGAACCCCCGGCCCTGCTCCGCCCGGCTGCCCTGCCCCTGTCAGGCCCTCGGCATTCGCCTGCCCTCCCCGGCGGGGCCCGCCCCTGCAAGCGCCCAAGATGAGGCCCTTAGGACTATTGACTTCGTCATAGTCCTAATGGCCTATCATCCACTACATGACAATCTCACCTGGGGCCACGGGCCCGGCCCTCCCGGAGCGGCTCGCCCTGCTCGCGTCCCGGTCCACGGCCAGCCCCCCTGACCGCCTCGCCCTGGCCTCCTACACCCTGGCCTACTCCCATGGCGCCGGCTCCACCGCGACCGGCTTCCTCCGGTCCCTGGCCCACCGGTCCCGCCCTGACCTGCTCCCGGTCGTCTCCGATGCCTCGGCCCTGTCCCGGCTCCGCTCGGCCGGTCGCTCCCGGGCTCTGGACTCTGTCACTCCTGCGCGCGCGGACGCGGCGCGGCGGCGGCTCGCCGTCTCGCTCTCCCGGCTCGCTGTCGCCCGGGTCCTGGGTCCGCTGCCGGATGGCTGCCCGGTCTCGGCTCGGGCTGCGGTGGAGCGGCGCCGGGTGATGGCGGTGGTCGGATCGGATCTGGCCGCCCGGGCCGGGGAGCGTGGGTGGGACTCGATGGCGGTGAGCGCGCCGCGCATGGTGGCCCGGCTGCTGATGCCGCCGGCGACGGTGCAGCGGGTGATGGCGGATCTGTCCCGGCCGGATCGGCTCGGCTGGCTGCGGGTGCACCGGCGGGTGGCCGGGGGCGTGCACGTGTACAAGGCCCAGCGGCTCAGCACCCGATCCGAGCGCGAGGCGGCGGAGGGCCTGTTCGATCTGATCGGGGAGCTCGCCGAGCATGCGCTCGATCCGGCCCGGCCGATCGGATCGGCGGCTGCGCTGATCGCCCGGGCTGATCACCCGGCCTGGATCGCCGGGGCGGGGATCGGATCGCGGCACTGGCTGGCGCTGCTGGCCCGATCCGCCGGGGTCGATCCGGCCCTGGTCGGGCTGGCCGGGCGAGGCCTGTCCCCCCTGGACCGGGAGCTGGCCGCGGCTGGCCTGTCCGGGGCGGAGGCGTGGGGCGGGGCGGAGCTGATCGCGGCCCTGGACCGGATCGCGGCCGGCACGGATGTGGCGGACCGGCTCGAGGCGGCCGAACGGGAGCGGGCCCGGGCGGCGGCTGATCGGCTCGCCCTGGTGGAGGCGGCCCGGGCGGAGCGGGCCGGGAAGAAGAGGACCAGGCCGGCACCGGATCGGGCGCCTGCGCGCCCGGCCGATCCGGCGGGCGTGTCGGCGCCGGTCCCGCGCACCCTGGGCATCACTGTGCCGGACCGGCTCCGGTCCGCTGACCGGGCCACCCTGGAGCGGGTCGCTGCGGCCGCGGCCGACAAGGCGGCAGCCCAGGCGGGCGGCCAGTGGACCTACCAGGGCGAGGCACCGACGGTAGGGCCGGACGGGCGGATGGTCCTGGTGGAGGTCGTCTAGGGTCGGCATCTGGACTGAGGGGCGTCACGTACACCGTGGCGCCCCTCTTCTGTGCCCGGGGAGTGGACAACAGACCCCTCATATGGTTGAGTTATTCATAGCAACATAATCTCAACAGGGAGGGGAAGCCCGCGATGAGGAGCATCGAGGCAGTCAGGGCACGGAGCTCATGCCAGGCCAGGGCCTACGTCGACCTCAGGCACCGGCCGGAGCCCATGCACGCCCCCGCGATCTGGTCCCGGACGGACATCGAGCTCGAGGTGTGGGAGGTCTGGAGCCTGGCCGCCGTCGCCGAGGAGCTCGCCGCGGAGGGCCTGCCCCTGATCCGCGTCGGGGACCTGTGCGAGATCGTCGACAGGCCCGGCCTGGCCGAGGGCATCACCGTCCCCCGGCTCGTCACCGTCCTGGGAGCCGCCGGCTACCGGGTCCTGGGCCCCGTCCAGGCGCTCGCCCAGGCCAGCGCCGAGGACTGCCATGCGGGCGCGCACGCGGCCTAGCGTGACGGCCCCCGGCCCGGGCCGCACACATGAGAAACACACCGAGAGAAGGAGCACTATGAAGTCCCGCACCCGCACCCGCATCGCCGCCCTCGCCCTGGCCCTGGCCGGGTTCACCGGCGCGGCCATCCCCGCCGCGGTCGCCGGCACCGCGCCCACTGCCCACGCCCAGGCGCCCGACGACCGGGAGGCCGCCCTCCGCGAGGCCGCGGCCGACGCCGTCCGGGCGGCTGCCATCCGTCGGGCCGCCGAGGCGGCGGGGACGGAGTTCGCCCTCCGCCAGGCCGCCGCACAGGCAGCCGCAGACTTCACCGCCAGCACCAGCCGCTGATCCAGCCAGCCGATCCACCACCACCGAGGAGACAGACCATGACCATCACCCCCCACGCAGCCCCCGCCCTGACCGATCTCGACGCCTTCCTGGACGACGTCCGCCGCCGGTTCGAGCAGACGTACTCGTTCAGCCGCCTGCGGAGCGACGGGGAGGGGGGCTTCGAAGAGGACACGTACAAGATCGGGGCCCACGGCGAGCTCACCCCCGCGGGGCGCCGCGCCCTCGGGAGGGCCATCATTTCCGTGGCCCCCCGCTACGGCATCCGCCTGGACCGCTGACCGCGATCTGGGAGAGAGGAGACCGATGGACACGATCGAGCAGGCCCCGGCCAGCACCCCTGCCCGGCAGGCCGTCACGATGTACGGCCGGCCCGGCTGCGGGCCCTGCCGCGCCACCGAGCGCGGCCTGGAGTCCGCCGGCGTCGTGTATGCCTACGCCGACGGGGCCGCCCACCGCGACGAGCTGGCCGCCCTGGGGCACACCCAGTCCCCCGTCGTCGTCGTGCGCGACGGCCGCGGGGCCGTGACCGACCACTGGCACGGCTTCCGCCCCGACCTGATCGCGGCCCTGGCCGCCTGACCCCGCCCGAGCACCCGAGCACCCGAGCACCCGAGGAGCCTGACCCCGTGAACCCCGCACCCGCCCTGGTCGCCCGCTGCGCGGCCCTGTCCCTGGCCAGCCTGCTGGCCCTGTCCGTAGCCGGCTGCGACGCGCCCCGCGACACCCCAGCCCAGGCAGCCGCCCCGGCTGCAGCCGACGGGCAGCCGGCCGACGACCAGGCGGGCACCTCGCAGGGCGAGACGGCCCAGCCCGATCCCACTCCCGAGCCGGCATCCACCAAGAGCATCGCAGAGCTCGAGGCCGAGGGCGCCGCCCGCGCCGAGCGGATGGCCGGTCAGGCCCGCACCATCCCGTGCACCCCCGGTCCCCGGGCCCAGGCCGCCGTCGCCAAGCGCGGGGCCTTCCTGGACAACCCGGCAAGGCCCCTGGGCGGGGTGGTCCCCGCGCCCGTGGTCGTCGTAGGAGAGGACCAGGTAGTGGACGCCGGGAGCCCCGCGGTCGATGTCGGCGCACTCGAGCTCGACACCGTCCAGGTCTGCATCCACGTCCCGGAGGGGAGCTACGCCCCCACCGCATCCTGGTCCGAGGTCACTGCGGACGGCGATCTGGTCGAGCGCACCGAGGACGTCACCCGCACCGTCGCCGGCTGGGGCCGCGTCGAGGCGACGGCCGGGCGCCACCACCCCGAGTACTACCGCAAGGGCGGCCCCATGGAGGGGCAGCCCCCGTCGGCCAGCGGGGTCGATGTCATTGTCTGGCTCCTCAACAGTGACCGCGTCAATGCCGACGTCTCCGTGGGCATGCGGGACTGACTGCCGGGTGCAGAGAAGGGCCCCCGCCAAGGATCTGGCGGGGGCCCTCTGTGTGTGTTCGCGGCGCAGGGTGCAGGTGCGCCCGGTCACACCGCGTAGGTGTCATCGATGAAGGCCTCGGCGGCGCCGACGACCTCGCGGTTCTGCTGCTGGATGCACAGAACGGGGAGGTCGTCGCCCAGGCGCGGGTTGGCGCCCATGAGCCAGGCGAGGGCGACGTTCCTCCCCTCGGCCATCTCGAGGGTCTTCCAGACCCGATAGCCGAGCCTGAGGCGTGCCTCTGTGACTGGACCGGGGTCCGGTCCGTCGGGCTTTGCCCAGCCGCGAGGGAGGGTGCGGTCCTCCACGCCGGCCATGGTCTGGACCACCGTGGCACCCACGCTCCGGGTGAGCTCACGGACGAGGTCGCGGATGTCCATCCGTGAGGCATTCTGGCGGATCTGGTCTCGAGTGGCATCCTCCATGCCCCGACCCTCGCAGGCTCGAGCTGCCATGACAACGCGGGCTGCTCGGAGAGGGTACCCGGTCTGCCGTTATGCCACCGATCGGTGGCATAACGGCAGCCACTGAGGGGAGCGGGACGGCCCCTACCGCGATCCGGGCCGACCGAATCGCCTAGGGCCCGCCGCACCAAGGACATCGCCACGCCTGCGGAGGCGTACAACGAATCCGCTGGAATCAGCGGATTCGTTGTTTGACCGCCCAGCTTGGGATCCGGTAAGCGCCTACTGCTTGGCTACCGGGACGCGTGGCTCTGCCCGGGGCCCTCCCCTTCGCTGCCCTGGGATTCCTGAACGACGCCCCGCAGGTCCCGCGGCGCCGCGTCCTGGGGCTAGTCGCTCGAGGCCAGGCAGCCGGCGGTGACCCACCGCCAGGACGGGCCCAGGGCGGCCAGGAGGCGGTCGGAGAGCTTCTGGGGGCTGACCTCCCGGCCCGTGCTGGAGGGTGCGACCAGGCCGCGCTCCGGTCGGCCCTGCCCCTCCCAGTGCTCGGCCAGGACCTGGACGACGGCGGCGGGCAGGCGCAGGACCCCAGTGGGTGTGATCCAGGCGGCCCGGTCCAGGTCGATGTCCTCCCAGCAGGCGCCCAGGGCCATGGCCGCCCCCGACACACCCGGGGTCACGTACAGGGCCAGGTGCACGTCTAGGTTGCGCACGCGGGGCCGGCCCACGGTGGGCTCGTCCTGCCAGGCCCGGACGGCGGCCAGCGCCTGGGCGAGCTCGAGCCTGGACATGGCCCGCCTGGCCGGCGGCTCGGGCCGGGGTAGGGGGTCGCGGCCGACGGGGACGCGGCGGATCGCCCCGGCGTCCTGGGCCAGCCCCAGGACGGCCCGCAGCGCGATGCGCAAGGCCTTGGCTGTGGCGGGGGCCTGGACGCCCAGTACCCCCAGGTGCTCCTCGACGTCCTGGAGGGTCAGCTGGCCGACGGAGGCCAGGGCCATGGGCCCCAGGTGGTGTGTGAGAACGCGCCGGTGCTCGCGGAACTTGGACGGGCTGGCCTCGTGCTCGAGCGCGGCCAGGTACCCGGTGGCCAGCTCGCCCAGGGGCGTGGCATGGGTGATGTCGGGGGAGTGGCCGGCGGCGCGCATGCCCAGCCTGACCCGGAGCATGCGCTCGGCGTCCTGGGCGGTTCCCGCCGTGGCTGTCATGCGGCGCAGGTGCTCGCCGTCGCGGATGTAGGCGACGGCCTTGGCCCCGGCGGCGGTCTCCCGGACCGTGAGCTCGCCGGCCTGGCCGTCCGGTATTCGTGGCCGTGGCATAGGGGTCCTCCCAGAGGTCGGGGTGCGGGAATCGCATCGAGAGCTGAATGCGATTCCCAGCCGGACCCCATGCTACGGCGCCGTGCAGGAGAACCGCAGGACGCAGCAGCGCTCGAGGCGGCCGGCACGATCGGCCGCGCCCTGGCAGCAGGCACCATCACACCGGACGCCCTGGCCGCAGCTGTGGGCCGCGAGGCGGACCGCGCAGCGCGCAGCGCCCTGGTGCCCTGTGAGGCTGGCGGCGCACCCCACCACGCCGCCGTGCTCGCCCTGGACGGCGTTCCCAGATGGGCCTGCCGCGCGAGGGGTCCTGGACCGGGTCGTGGCCCTGCCGCACTCCCAGGAAGGGCTGGCGACCGCTGGGAGTGCGGCGTCTGACCTCGGCCGCGGCTTCCTCCTCGCGGAGCCGGCGCTGGGATGCCGTGGTGCAGGTACTCACATGCCACCCCTGCGACTTGTACCGGTGCAAGATGGTGGCGTATCCTGGTGGTATGCCCCAGAGAACCCCCGCGCCCGCCTGGGCTGCTGCGGCGGCCCGCCCCCTCGTCGCCGAGCTCGCCGAGCACGCCCGCCTGTCGCTGGACCGGCTCGAGCCCGCAGCCGCCCAGGCCGCCGGCATCCAGGACTGGCACCCCGGCCAGCTCGCCCCCGCCCTCGTCCAGGCCCTGCTGGAGGCCCTGCCCACCGAGCTGAACAAGATCGGCCGCGGCCGCCTCGACCAGTACCTGGCCTCCCGGGCCGCCCAGGACGGGCTCACCGCCAAGGAGGTGCTGGCCACCGAGCTCAGCCCTCTCATGGGCATGAGCGTCAGCGGCCTCACCACCGCTTTCGGGTACCGCCCGCCCCGGCGCCCCGCCTGAGGGGCACCACCAGGAACACGGGCAGAGGCCCCCAGGTTCGACCTGGGGGCCTCTCTCATGCCCGGGGGTCAGTACGCCTCGCGGGTCACGGTGCCCTCCCACACCGCGTCCACGAGGGAGGCCGTCCCGGCCGTCGCTGCCCTGGGGGCCGGGTCAGCCTGGGACGGGGCCGCGTCCAGGATGGCCTCCTCGACGGTGTCGCCCTCGGGGGCCTCGAGCCCGCCCTGGTCCCACACGTCCTGGGGGATGAGGATCCCCACGTGGTTGTAGCTCGTGTTCCGGACGGCCTTGCCCGTCCGGGAGTCGCGGGCGATGGCGTCCCCCAGCATGGCGATCAGCCGCTCCCTGCTCTTGTAGGACTGGGTGGCCCTGGGGGCGATGGACGGGATGAGCCCGATGTACCCGTTCCACGTCCAGCCGATGACCTCGGCGGAGGGGGAGGCGCCCTCGGGGCGGCGCAGCGCCTTGCCGTCGCGCTCGGCCAGGATGTACCGGCCCGATGCCAGGGCGTCCTTGAGCTCGAGGATGGGGCCCCGCTCGGCGACGGCGACGGCCTCGGCCCGGTTGCGGCGGTTCCACGCCTGGGACACGGCCACCAGGTCGGCCCTGGACCTGGCCACCCACGCCTCCACCTCGGCGGCGGTCAGGTACTCGGCCAGCACGGAGGCCGCCACACGGATGCCGTACAGGATGGTCCCGGCCACGTCGCTGGCGCGCTGGGTCTCGGCGGCCAGCTCGCCCTCGCGCAGCTCGTCGCCGGCCGCCTTGCGGTACCGGTCCGCGGCCTCGAACAGGGCGGGCAGGCCCTTGG
This sequence comes from Sinomonas halotolerans, assembly GCF_039615075.1. Classification (NCBI taxonomy): domain Bacteria; kingdom Bacillati; phylum Actinomycetota; class Actinomycetes; order Micrococcales; family Micrococcaceae; genus Sinomonas; species Sinomonas halotolerans. The sequence continues at coordinate 514,617 of NZ_JBDFRB010000001.1, forward strand.
CGCCGGAGGGGAGCGGGGTGCCGTACACGTCCACGCCCCGGGCGTAGCGCTCGGCCAGGCGGGTCACCAGGAGGGAGCCCCACCGGTGGTATCGCCCGTCCGTCTTGGCCTCGGCGGAGAGCTGGAAGGCCTCGTCGCCCAGGGCCTCTGCCGGGTACTCGGCCAGGATCATGCGGTCCAGGCTCGAGCTGGCCCGGGAGCCGGGCAGGGCGGGCGTCTCGGCCGTGATGATGAACCAGGGCATCGACGGGTCGCTGCGGTCCACCTTGGTGTAGTCGTCCTTGTTGAGTCGGCGGCGGGAGTAGGAGCCGGGGCGCTGGGCGATGGAGCGGCGCGCGAGGCCGATGACGCCGGAGGTCTGCTCGACCGCGGCCTTGCCCTCCTCGCCGCGGTCGCGCACGTCGTCGTAGGCGCACAGGGCGTTGTGCACGCCCATGCCGGCGGCCCGGATGGCGCCCGTGGTGCCCTCGAAGTCCCCGTGGGCCATGTCGGGGCCGAAGCACGCCATGGCCAGCGTCATGACCCAGCTCTTGCCCGCGCCGTAGGCCCCGTAGACGCCCGGGAGCCCGAACGGGGTGGCCCCGGTCACGGATGCCGCCGCGGTTGCCATGGCGATGGTGTACGCCCGGGAGTCCGTGGCCTGGGCCGTGACCCCGGTGACGGCCCGGCAGGCCTCGGCCAGCTGCTCGTCGGTGAGGTCCCGGATGTCCAGGAAAGCCTGCCTCTCGCCGGTGACCTCGGACACGCGGGCCAGGTGCTCGCCCTCGTCCCGGCCGGAGCGGACCGACCCGTCGGGGTCGGCCTTGGCCCAGGTCGACCCGCGGGCGTCCAGGTAGCGGACTGCGTCCCCGTCGGCGGCGGACAGGTACCAGCCGGAGTGCGCCTGGACCACCTGGATGAGCTGCTCGGAGCCGGTGCGGATGGCGCGGAGGATGTCCTCCTCGTCCCGGTCGTACGCGTGGATGTTGACGCCGGTGCCGTCGTCGATGGAGTCCAGGATGTGGCGGACCCGGAAGTCGCGCGGGCGGATGTTGTTGACCTCGTAGGTCCTGCGGGCCCCGCCCAGGCGCAGGTGGACCAGGAAGTCGTACTCCAGCTGGACGGCCGCCTCGGGGTCCAGCTCGTTGCCGATGGCCCGGCTCCGGTGGATCTCGATGGCGGCGTCCAGGAGGACCCGGCGCGCGGCGATGAGCTCGCCGGCGGCGTTGCGGACCTCGGGCATGACGATCTGGCAGGCCTCGCGGTCGATGACCGGGTCCAGGGCGGAGTGCTCGGCGGCCTCGCGCCGCTTCTTCGGGCGGGCGCCGGGCTTGGCCGTGGCCTCCTTGAGGAGCCCCTCGATCATGTCGCCGCGGTGCTCGGGGCGGCTGCGGGCCAGCCAGTCGTCCAGGCCGGCTTTGGCCCCGGCGGGGATCCGGCAGAACCTCACCTGGGCGCCGGGGATCATGCGCAGGTTGCCGGCCAGGAGGTTGGCCGCGTCCCACACGGACGGGTTGGTGCGCATGTCCGCGTCCAGGCAGATGTACACCTCGGCGTCGGGGGCGATGAGGTCCTGGAAGGCCGCCAGGTCGGGGACCCCGTTCTGCACGGACCCGTAGCACCCGGCCAGGCCGACCACCAGGATGCCCTCAGGGGTGGCCTCGTTGGCGGCGATGTTCTGGACCGTGCCCTCCACGATCATGACCCGGGTGGCCTGCTGGGCCAGGTGGGCGCGGCGCTCCTGGACGAACGGGCCGGTCTGGCACCCGGGCTGGAAGATGTACTTCTGGAGCTCGCCGGTTTCCGGGTGGGGCTTGGGGTGGGCCGGGCGGTACTGGTGCCACACGGTCCCGTCCAGGAGGCGGTGGGAGAAGAGCATGCCTCGGCCGTGCCGGTCCCAGGCCCACTGCAGGTCCTCGGGGAGGTGCTCGCGGACCAGGATGGACCGGACCCCGGCGGCGGTGGCCATGTCCTGGGTGATGCCGCGGGCCTCGAGCACCTCGAGGTCCTCGTCGGCGAAGTAGGTCGTGGTGGAAAGGCCGTGCTCGGCGAACATCGCCTGGAGGTCGGCGACGTCCTGCTCGAGGGTGGGCGCGGTGCTGGTCGGCTCGGTGGTCATGGGGGCTCCTTGCGTCGTTCGGCCGCGGGTGCTGTCGGATCGGGTGTGCATGGTCTAGCGGGTGTGGCGGAGGGCCACGGACTCGGTGAGGGCGTCGGCCAGGGCGGCGGCCAGGGCACCGGCCCGGGCCTTCCAGTCCCCGTCCAGGCGGGCGTGGTGGGTGCGGCCGCCGGGGGCTGCCAGGGCGATGGTCCGGACGCCGGCGGTGGTGGCGGACTCGGTGAGGCGCAGGCCCCAAGTTGCGGCCAGGGAACCGGCCAGGGCGGCGAGGGCGTCGCGGTGCCAGTCGTCCACGGGCTGCTCGCGGGTCCAGGCCAGCACGGCGCCCTCCTCGTCCGGGATCCACTCGCAGGCCCGGTAGTGCTGGACGGAGATGAGATCGCCGACCCGGTAGAGGATGTGGCCGATGAGGCGGTCGCGGGTGAGGGTGCGCATGCCCTCCTCGGGGCGGAGAGTCACGACCTCGGCGGAGGCCAGCTCGAGGCAGAGGGTGTAGCGGATGGAGGCGGGGAGGGAGTGGAGGGCGATGGCCACGGTGTGCTCCTGAGGTTGTCGGGATCCTGTGTTCTGGCCCCATGTGTGCGGCAGGGGCCGGGTCTGTCTGGCCCCATGTGTGCGGCAGGAGCCGGGTCTGCCTGAGCTTGCGGCGCCTGACATGGATGACACTACGCCGGGATTTGCACCCGTGCAAGCCACGACATGGCTTCCTTTATGTGAGCTCTGTCACATCATCAGCCCGTTTTGGCAGGTTTTGCCCCCCAGGTTTTGGCAGCCGGCCAACATTCTCCAAACCGTGATCCCAGTCGGGAGTAGGGCTGTAGCCCCGTTTTGGCGTCTTGGCAGTTTTGGCGCGGGAAAACATCCCCTAGGTATAGAGAGCGTGTGCACTGGGAGACACACCCAGCACACGCTCCCCAGGACCTACATACCTACATACACATGCCAAAAAATCCAAAAGTGTATATATCCGCATGATTCCGGGGTTTTCGGGCGTTGGCGGCCCCTCCAAAAGCTTTGGCAGGGATGCAAAACACGGCCAAACTGGACGCACATGGCCACCCTTTGACCGGGAGGCCCGCGTTGCACGGTCTGTTGTAGCGCTCGACTGTTAAGGTCAGTGCATGACCTCCTCCCCTGCACCAGCCCGCCTCGCCCTGGCGCTGAGCCATCTGGCCTTCCCCGGCGTGGCCTGAGCAGCCTGACGGCACCTCTGTCCGCACCCCGCTCCCGGACCAGCTCGAACTCATCGCAGTCTGGGCCCTCGCCCGGCTCCAGGACCGGGCCGCTGCACTGCCCGGCCGCCTGGCGCGCCTGGTCAGGCCCCACCCGCCACACCACCAGGCCTCCCAGGCCTGAGCCCAACCCGTCAGGCCGCCCGGGCCTGTCCTATCCACCGCTAGGAGAGCAGCCAGGGACGAGACGCAGTACAACTCGGCCGGGCGCCAGCGCGCTTCCGGGCGGGGCCGCACACAGGCAGGTGCAGGGCCAACATTGCCCGCATGAGTTACAAAGGCTATGATTAGCTCACAGCCGGAGGTCCTTGCCCCACCGCGGCGGAGCCGCAGCACCCACTCCACCAGCACGTCGAAAGGCATACATGAGCACCACCACCATCACCCCCGTGGCCCCGGCCACGGAGACCGCCGCCAAGCCGCGCCGCCGGTTCAGCAAGAGGGCCGCCGCCCTCGCCACCGCCGCCGCCCTCCTCGCCGGGTCGTTCGGCGGGAGTTTCGCCCTCATCCAGGGCAGCGCCCAGGCGACCGGGGCGACCAGCATCCGGGTCGGCGACCTCGCCGTGCAGACCTACGACCCGGTCTGGCAGTCCGTGCCCTCCGGCACCGTGATCAACCCCTCCACCTACACCCTCAACGCCGGCGGCCAGATCCGGGCCACCAGCCAGTCCTCGATCATCAACACCACGGGCAAGCCCATCCAGGCCACCATCCACCTCGACGGCCAGCTCGGCAGCCTCCTGGCCGACCCGGCCTCGGGGATCACCGCGAAGATCTCCGTGTGGCAGGGCTACGCGGTGACCGGCACGCAGATCGTGGCCCCGACGGACCTCAAGAGCGGTGACGTGGCCGTGCCCCTCAGCACGACCGGCACGCACACGATGGTCCTCGACATCGCCTACGCGGACGGCGGCACCGTGCCGCTCGACTCCTCGGTGGTCATCCCGGCGATCCAATGGCTCGTCGCCCTGACCTGACCCTGAGCGCAGGCCCCGCCCTCCGGGGCGGGGCCTGCAGAGAGGCTCCCCGATGCCACACACAGTCCTCCGCGCCGCCGGCAGCGCCCTGGCCTGGGCCCTCATGGGCCTGGTTTTCGCCGTCACGGTCGCCGTCGGCATCGCCCCGCGCGTGATGGGCGCGGTGCCCCTGACCATCCTGACCGGGTCGATGAACCCAGTCCTGGCCCCCGGCGATGTCGCCGTGGTGGCCCCGGACCCTGCCGGGTACCGGCGAGGGGACATCATCACCATGCAGCCGGCGTACGACGACCCGCGCCTGGTCACGCACCGTGTCGTCTCCGTGGTCCTCGGCCCGGACAGGCTCCCGTCCCGGTACGTCACCCAGGGCGACGCCAACGCTTCCCCTGATGAGCCGGTTGACGCGGACCAGGTCCACGGCCGCATGGTCTACGCCATCCCCCTGGTCGGCTGGGCCCTCCAGGCCGCCAGCCTGGCGCAGCTCGACCTGGCCGTCCGCACGGCAGGCATCCTCATCGCCGCCTGGGCGCTCACCCCGACCCGGCTGCAGGACCGGCTCCGCGCCGCGGCCGGCCGCCCGCTCCCCCGCCGGCGCCGCACGGCGCCCGCAGCCTAGCCCCTCTCCCAGTGGCGGCGGACCGGTTTGTCGGGCAGTCTGTCTCCATGAGGTCGATGAGCATCAGCGAGGCAGCGGCCGACCTGGACTCGGTGGTCGATGCGGTCGTCGCCGAGCATGAGCCTGTGTGGCTCACCCGCGATGGGCGCCGGGTTGCCGGGCTGATCAGCATCGAGACGTACGAGCAGCTCCTGGCGGCTGCAGAGGCCTTGGAGCGCCGTCAGCGCGATCTGGGCGAGGGCTCGGCGTCCAGTGGCAGCGAGCAGTAGGAGGGCGACGGTGGCGGAGCGCCGGCGACCGGAGTCAGCCGATGGCGACGCGGGCGATGTCCAGCCGGCAGCCCGACACGGCGCAGAAGGACTTGGCCGAAACGAGACAGGGGAAGCTGACGAATCGAGCACTCCGACAGCGGCCACACGGGCACGGGTACAGCGCGCTGCCGAGCAGATCGCCCGGCTCTCGGAGGAGCTCAATCGGCGGCTCAGGTGATGTCCGGCCGGAGTTCGGCGAGGCGATGCGCGATGTGTCTCTCGAGCAGGTCGATGTGCCGCGGCTCGATGCCCCACTCCGGGTCCGGAGCGACAGCCAGGATGCCTGCCGCCTCAGCCCACTCACGCGCCTCCCGCTCCCGATCGAGGTGATCGTCGATCCAGATGGTGATGTCGGGCCGGGTGATGGCAAGGTGCGCCCTGATCGACGTGAACTTCTGCCACTCCTCCGAGTGGCTCACGTCCTCGGTGGCGAGCACCGGCCAACGGTCAGAGCCAGCCAGCGTGATGTAGTCGCCGAACTGCGGCGCACCTGGCCCCCATGTGGTGAGCCAGTGGCCCACGATCCGGTAACGGGCGATCAGACGGTTCAGCGCGAAAACCGCGTCGAGGGCGATCGTGGCCCCGTAATACGGTGCCGGGACGTTGTAGCCCCCGGGCCAGGGCGACTCCGCTCGTCGGTGGAGCGCTCTGGCCTCGGCGTTGAGGACCCCGTCGATGTCCAGGTACAGGTGAATCCGGGGTACCGGGGGTAGCCGCAGCCCTTGCACTACCACTGCCTGCGTGCGGCCGTCTGAGCGCCGCGGTGGATGGTCTCGAGGACATCTCTCAGTGCGAGCTGCAGGGCGTCGAAGCCAGTGCGGTAGTACGTCTCGTCCATGTCGCCGAGCTCCGTGGCGTCCAGGTCGGCGAGAAGCTGAGCCGCGTCCTGGAGTTGGCCGAGCTCCTCTGCACCGCGTAGCTCGATCCGGAGCACCATCTCACCCGGACCCGTCGGCTCGTCCATACTGCCCTCTCGTGGAGTCTTCGATTCTATTCGGAGCAACATTTGTCGCCAGAATCGGAATTGTCAAAATTAAGCCCGAAATGCTGGCATTTCTGGCTTTCTGGCGTTTTGGTAATCCCGTCCTAAGCGTCAGGCCCCACAGCTCGCCCCCGGGGACCTCCCACGCGCCTGACCAAGCGAAGAACTTGATCGAGGTCACGGAAGTAGGTGAGCGGTGCCGAGCGTTGAATGGGCCAACACGCCTTGCCGCCTGAGCGCGAACTCTTCGACCACGCCTACAGCTACGCCCGGCAGGACTTCAACCAACTGTGGGACCAGTCCTTAACCTTGACGAAAAGATCTGGCTAATGACGCTCTGCCGGCGCCTCAGGTGCAGCGAGCCCGCTCATCAGAATGCCCAGGCAGCGCCCGACTTCGACGCTAAACTGATGAAGCATCGGCAGGACATCGTGAACTTCATCGTTGTAGACCAGCTGCGCCTTGACTAAGGGGCGCAATATGAGCTGCCCATGCATGCGGACCGGGGCGCCCGCGTGGATTGTTCCGAGCACGGTGCCGTCCTCCAGTTTGGCGTCCTCGTGCAATTCGACCCATGGCACGGCGTGAGCACTGTGCTCCTCGTACTCAAAGGAACCGCCAAAGTCGAGTCCGTGGAGCTCGGCTGAGACTGTAAGGCTGTCGCGGTGCTTGTCCTGAATGTCCAAGTCATGGAGCATCGAGAGGACCGTCATGCGGCCACCCGCGTACGTGAAGGGCTGCATAATCAGAAGCCGATGCTGGAACTCCGGGTGGATTTCACCGATCCAGGCCTTCAACGCGGTGTTCCACTGTTTCCGATCTTGGCAGACTGGGAATGCGACAGCCTTAGGGCGGATTGGCTTCGCTCCGTTGAAGTGGGCCATGCCCCACGCCACAGCATCGAGGGCGCTCCGAAAGTTGTGCACTGCGTCACCCAGCTCGAGCGACCACTGAGGCGAAGGGACGCCCCATGGGATCCTCGCAACCAGATCGATAGATTGACGGTCGTGCCGGAGCGTCGCGTTCACCGACACAGGGGCGCTCGCATGCCATTCTGCCAATCTCGACTGCAGTGCGGCGATATGCGAGTTGCCTCGGCTGAATTTCAGGTCTGGCCATGTCGAGAAGTTGGCTCCGCCGAAGAGCCGGAGCTGGTGGGGTATCGCGCCGCTGTCTGCGCCTTGGGAGTCTCTGTCGTCCAGGGGGTCTCGGTCCACCGCTCAAGGATCGCACTTGCCAACGGGGCGCACCGAGCACGGGGGGCAACTGTGGAGCCACTCACGGCAATGTGTGTCGGCGAGATCCTCCGCATCTTCATGAGCCGAGGACCTCGGGGGCCACGACTACAGGCCGGTGATCAGGTAAACCAGCTCGCCGGAGATGAGGGCGAGGATCTCTTCTAGGCGGTCCCCAGCTTCCGGGGTGGAGCCTCCCGAGTGCCCCATGGGCGTTCAGGGTTGGGTCCGCGCCGCGCGCCCTGACGGATCCTCACTCCTCTCTATGGGGATCCTCGGCGCCGAGGCCACCTATCCGGTCCTGCCTCATTTCGTCCAGGATCTCGACTGAAGGCCTGTCTAGCGTGACCTGGGGGACCTGCGCGAGTGTCTGGGCGTACGGTGCCTCCTCCTCTGGGTCTCGCTGAGGCTTGCTCCCGACGACGAGAGGCAGCACTTCCACAGCCCCGCTGTCGTGGGCGCGGACCTCGACCAGATTGCCAGCCCACGACGAGTCGTCGGCGAGGGCGTGGAGCTGGGTCGATGTGCCGTCCGGCCACTGTGCCGTGTGGGTGCGGCGCTGGTGCCAATGTCCGGAGAACACAGCTTTCGGGCGCATGGCCTCGAGGACGCCTTGGAGGAGCTCCCGGGTCCGGGTAGCGTGCGCGGCAACAGCCTGGGGCAGGTTGAACTTGCTCTCCAGGCCGCGGAAACACGCAGGCGCGTCGTGGAAAAGAAGGATGTCGACCGGCCCTGCCGCGATGAGCCGGGCCGCCTCCTCCTCGGTGGGCTCCTCGAGATCCGCCCAGAGGTCTTTGCCCTCGGTTCGCCACTGCCGGTCGACGCTGAATGCGCCGCCGAGCCCGCCGACCCTCAGCCCGCCGATGTCTAGGACGGCCCCGCGGGGGATGTACGAGATGTGGTCCGAGAGCCGCCGCGTCCCGTCGGGCTGAGAGGGGAGTTCGCGGAGCTCGAGGTGGTTGTCGTGGTTGCCGTCGATGAAGAGCATCCGGATACCCGCATCCGCGAGCTGCTGCTCGAGGCGGCTGTCGAAACGGCCCTTCTTCGGGCCCGGCCACCGCACGGCGAGGTCGCCCACGTGGAGGAGGTTGGTGATGCCGTGGTCGCGGAGGGTCCGGACGGCTGCGCGGGCGGCCTGTGTATTGCCGTGCCAGTCGCCGGCAACGGCGAACCTCGCCCTCATCCTGCTGCCTCAATCGAGACGATCGGCGTCGTGGTCCGGAGCGTCGGGATCCCGTCGCCACGGATGTCGAGTAGGAGCGCGGCCTCGAGCCCGGCCTCGAGGCGGATGATGCTGAGGAGCGGCACCGCCTCGGCGTCGCGGCGGAGCGTGCTGGTGTAGTCGCAGGCCGTGGCCGGGGGCACCTGGCCGGGCAGGCGCGTGATCGTGCTGCCCTCCGGCCCGCGGAGCTCGACGACGTGCACCGCCCCTGAGGAGGTGGTGACGCGGTACGTCCCCGAGTCGAGATCAGTCAGCCGGTGGGTCATGGACCCATTGTGCAGATCGCGCCCAGCGGGGCCAAAAGAATGCCCGAAATGCCAGCACCTGCCCGAATTGCCAGCAATGCCAGCACCCCTGCCCGAATTGCCAGCGATGCCAGAAGCGCCAGAAATGCCCGAAACGCCGGCAATGCCAGTCCTGCCAGCAGTGCCAGCAACGCTGGCAGCGCCAGCCGCCCGCCAGCAACGCCAAGCGTCGGAGGACCCTGGTCGGGAGCGATCGCGGGAGAATGATGCAATGGGCAAGCGGATGGTGATGTGGCTCCCTGACAGCGTGGTGGCCTGGCTCGACCGTCGCGTCGCCTCGGGCGAGGCGGCCAACCGCGCTGCCTTCGTCACCGCGGCCCTCGAGCGGGAGATGCGGCGGCGGGCCGCCGAGCACGACGCGAAGACCCTCCGCGAAGCCGGGCCCGAGGACGACTTGGACGACCTGGTGGAGTGGACGGCGGCGCGGGAGCCCCGCTGAGGGATGGACGCACCACTGAGTCAACTCATGCGCCCTTGCCTCGGGATCGCCCTGGGGGCAGGGGTAGGGCGGTCCCGTGGTGGAAATAGCAGATTCTCTGGCCGAAATAGCAGTGGATAGCAGGGGGCTGCTATTTGCTGGGCCCCCCAAAAACCCCGGAATCATGCGGATCTATCTATCTATCTGTCTAAGAAATAGCAAAATAGCAGGATCCCAAGAGATGCACCCCCTATCTCGCGCAGGGGATCTTCGGGCCAAGCCTCCACCCCTGCCCGGTCCCCCGTGACCGCATAGAGGGGTGCTTGCTCTGGAATCCTGCTATTTTGCTATTCGGCCCCCGGATCCGCATGATTCCGCGGTTTTTCCGTACCAAGGGTGCTGCTATCCCCTGCTATTTCACCTGCTATATCCAGTCCAGGGCGCCGAGGTGTAGCCGGACCCACAGGCCGGCTGCACCGCCGTTCACTCACACAGGGGCGGGGCCCGGCTCGAGGGCGAGCCATCGGTACAGCGTGGGAACGGAGATGCCCTCGAGGCGGGCGATCTCGTCCGGGGTGAGCTCGCCGGCGGCGTGCCTGGTCTTGGCGCGGATGACGCGGGGGTCATCGGCGGTGACGCGGGGCCGGCCGCCCCTGCGCCCGCGGGCCCGGGCCGCCTCGAGCCCGGTGCGGGTCCGCTCCGAGATCAGGGCCCGCTCGAACTCCGCCAGGGCCCCGAAGATTCCCAAGAGGAGCTTCGCCTGCGCGCTGGTGCCGTCGGTGGAGAGCACCGGGTTGTCGAGCACGCGCACGCCGACGCCACGGGCCCCGAGCTCGTCGAAGAGCGAGATCAGGTTGGCCAGGGACCGGCCCAGCCGGTCGAGCTTGGCCACGACGATCGTGTCCCCGTGCCGGGCGGCCGCCAGGAGCCGGTCCAGGGCCGGCCGGGAGGCCAGGCGGCCGCTGACCCCGTGGTCGACGAAAAGGTGCTGGCCGTCGTCGCGCACGCCGGCGGCCAGGAGCGCGTCGCGCTGTCCGTCGGTGACCTGATCGGCGGTGCTGACTCGCATGTACCCCAGGAGTGCCATCGCCGGGCCCCTTTCTCTCAAAAAACGCTGCCAAGACAAGTATATAAGAATTTGATTCTGAGAGCGACAATCGAGAATCTGGAAGCGCCTCTGGGGCGCCTGCACGCCGGCCTCGCTCGGGCGGTCCGGCATTCTCGTAAAACGGTCGTTTGTTGCGGGGTACAGTGTCGGTTTCACACCGAGCCTGCAAGGATGAGAGGCATGGAAGCTGACACTGATGCCTCGCGGATGGACATCCACGACGTCGTCCGTGAGCTCAACCAGCATGTGGGTGCCACGGTGGTCCAGACCATGGCCGGCGTCAAGGGCCGCACCTCTACCTACAGCTGGGCAAAGCCCGACGGACCGGACCCCGGTCCAATCGCCGAGGCACGCCTAAGGCTCGGCTACCGCGTCTGGAGGATCCTCGAGATGGCCGAGGGGAAGCACGTCGCCCTCGCCTGGCTCATGGGCGCCAACCCCCGCTTGGACGATGAGCTCCCCGTCCTGTACATCCAGCAGCAGAAGGTACGCGAGGTCATCGGCGCCGCCGAAGCCTTCATCGACGACACCTACGCGGCTTGACGCACGGACCAGAAGATGGGCGCATCCCGACACCAGATATTCGACTACACCTCAGCGCGCACGGGCCTCAAAGGGATCCTCGACTTCTCCGCGCGGGGCGGAGCCTCAGTCATCCGCCGGTCCACCGGCTCGGCCGCCGTAGTGGACGCAGACCGGCTGAGGAGCTACCTCGAGAGCAGCCTGGACCTCGAGGGGGTCACCGTCCACGAGGACGGGGCCTGGGCCGCTTTCCTGCCGGGCATCCCCGTAGCCGCCGAGGCCACCAGCCTCGACGAGGCCGTCGCGGAGCTCGTCGCAGCCCTGCGCGAGTACGCCGAGGACTGGACCGACCATCTCTCGCATGCTCCCAACCACCGTGGGCACTGGGGCCTGGTGCAGCTCGTCGAGCTCTCCACGGACGATCAGCTCGCCGGCTGGCTCACCGGTGATCCTCACTGATCGCGGAGCATGGGGAGTGACCGTCTGGGCACCGTCCGCGCAGATCTGCAGGAAGCCCCGGGGCAGGGGCTCCTTGGTCGGTGCACTTGCAGCTGTCCTTGCTCAGCCTGTCCTGTGATTTCGGGTGGGATTCCGGCTTTGGTGGGCGTGCCGTCCATGGCAGCATGAGGTCATGGCAGCAGTTGAAGGAGCCCGCGGCGGGCTGAAGGCACATCAGGATTCGATCAGGCTGCCCGAGGCAGAGCTGGTCCGCGGCCTCCGGGACATCCTCGGCGCGAAGCTCGTGGCCTACATCGGCTCGGTGCGGGAGACCCGCGCTGTCAGACAGTGGGCCGACGGCGAACGGAAGCCCGCAGCTGAGGCGATTACCCGGCTGCGCCACGCCTACCACGTGGCGGCCCTATTGGCGGAACGCGACTCCCGAACGGCGGTCCAGGCATGGTTCCAGGGCATGAACCCCCAGCTGGACGACGTACCCCCGGCGCGGCTGCTGCGCGACGGCCAAGTCGACGACGCGGCCCAAGCCGTTCTGGCCGCGGCCCGGTCCTTTGCGGCAGCAGGCTGACGGGTGGGGTCTGAACAGCAACCTGCGACCGCGGCGCGTCGGCTTCCCGTGAACAGGCTCATCGTCGGCGACGCGGCCGCCGCCCTGGCTGACCCGTCCCACGCAGGCACCGCCCGCATGGCCTACCTCGACCCGCCGTACAACACCGGCAAGACGTTCGCCCAGTACTCCGACTCGTCCCCCCTGGCCGACTGGCTCGCCATGCTCCGGGCCACGCTCGAGGGCGTGCACACGGCCCTCCGGCCCGACGGGTCCGTGTGGGTGCACCTGGACGACCGGCACATCCACCGGGCCCGCTGCATCCTCGACGACGTCTTCGGCGACCAGTCCTACGTCGGGACCATCATCTGGGAGAAGAAGAACCGGGCCTCCTTCCTGCACGCCCATCTGGCCGACGTCACCGACCACATCCTCGTCTACGCCAAGGACCGGGCCAGGATGGCCCCGCTCGTGCACTCGGCCACCCAGGCCGGCAAGCGGATCCCCTTCCACAACGGCTCGAGCAAGGACGCGGTGCTGACCTTCCCCGCCCGGTCCGTGGCCTTCGGGTTCACCGACCGGCACATCCCGGCCGGGCGGATGGACACCCCGACCATCGCCTCCGAGCTCCTGGACCCCGTCGACGTCGTCGACGGCACCAACGCCGCCCCGTTCCGTATGTCCGGGCCGTTCCGGTACCAGCAGGCCGCCGTGGACAAGATGGCCGCCACAACGGGCTCGATCGTCGCGCCCAAGCCGCTGCTGCGCCCGTCCTACCTGTCCCAGGAGTCCCGCGGGAAGGTCCTGACCAACCTGCAGTCCTTCCGCATCAACGGGGCCCCCACCAACGAGGACGCCCACGCCGAGTCGCAAGAGGCCTTCGGGCCCGGGCGCGGGTTCGACACCCCCAAGCCCGAGGCCCTGCTCGAGCGGTTCATCCTCGCCGCCACCGACCCCGGCGACCTGGTCCTGGACCCGTTCGCCGGCTCCGGCACCACCCTGGCCGTCGCCGAGCGCACCGGCCGGGCCTGGACCGGGATCGAGCTCAGCCAGGACACCGCGGCCGGCTTCATCGCCCCGCGCCTGGCGCGCCTGGGCGCCGAGTACGCCACGGAGGGGCCGGCAGCCGCCCCGGCCGTCGCCTGACCGTTCAGGCTCCCGTAGGCTGGCACGTGAAGGGAGGTCGGAATGCGGAACGAGAACAAGCAGAAGACGGCGCGCCGGCAGCGCCGGTCACGCCGCACCTACACCGACCTGTACATCGACCTGGGCGGCGGCTCACTCGTCGGCCCTGACCTCCCGCTGACCGCGGAGCAGGCTGACCGCGCCGCGAACGCCCTTCTGGCCCGGGCGCAGAAGGCCGTCGCCGACCGCCAGGCACTGGGCGGACACCGGCCCAGGAGCACCTGACCCACGACATAGGGGGCGTGTATGCCCGAGACCCATCCCGCAGTCCCCCGCTCCGTGCATGCAGCGGCTGCATCGAAGAGGGGCACCGCCTCCCCGCAGCTCGCCCGCGCCCTGATGGCCACCGAGAACGTCTGGGCCTCTGTCGAGGGCGAGTTCGGGCTCCTGACCAGCACCGGAGTGGCAGAGCTCATCGGCTCCAGGGGCAAGGGCAGATCGTTCGCCGCTGACCAGCGTGGGGCCGGTCGGATCGTCGGCGTGCGCCGGCGGGGCGTGTACCTCTACCCAGGGTTCCAGTTCGACCGCGCGCGGGGGAGGGTGCTGCCAGTGGTGCAGGATCTGGCCGCAGCTGCACGGGAGGCCGGCTGGGACGGCGAGGACCTGGTCCTGTGGCTCGTATCCCCCAGCGGGTACTTCGGCGGCGCCCGACCGGTCGACCGCCTGGACGACGAGGCCATCGTGGAGAGGCTGCGGCAGGCCTCCACCGTCCAGTGGTGACACCTCCCCCATCAAGAGAACCGGCCGGGGCTTCCGCAACGCAGACAACTACAAGACGCGTATCCTGCTCAGGAACGCCGCTCAGACAGCGGCCTGACACTCAGTCCAGCAGGACCATTCCGCGGAAACGCGAAGAGCCACTTTTTCGCTACTCTCCACCGCACAGCCAGATCTCTCATGCAGTCTCCCCCACCAAAACCCTCTCAGGGGCGGGTCAAGTTCACGTCTAAATCACGGCCTTCGGCGGAAGGACGCGACGGGCTCCGGCGACAATCCTCTCGAAGCCCCCTCGCTGTGAGATTCCTTGGATCTGAACTTCGTAGCCCTCGATTTCACGTCCATTCACGGTCACCTTGTCGAACGCAGTCCATGTGCCGAGGGGAAGGTCCTTTGCCGGACGGACCGAGGGGTACAAGAGCGCGATGTGGTTGGTTTCCGAAGCCTGCAAGAAGGCCAAGGCCTCGTATAGATCACTCGAATTGATGTTGGCCTTTCGCCCGGCTCTTGTCTTGTACTTCGCATCGAGAAGAAAATCAGCGGTTTCTCCTCGCAACGGTGAAACGTCTGGCGTTGTGTAGACCGGGTCGGTCCCTCGGTAACCGAGGATCCAGCGCTTCTGCCCCACGACCTGGTGGTCTGGGAGAGCCCGTCGGACCAGTTCCTCACAGAGAGACTGCCATGCTGCCCACGTCGACAGAACGAACCCAGGACCGGTGAATGTTCCTCCGTTGAGGTCGAGGCCAAGGCCTTCCACAACGAGGCGAGCCAGATCGTATGCCCGTTGCATTGCGCTGTGGCGCTGGGGAAGGGCGGGAAAGGTGGACGGGGGAGGCGGCTGGGGCAATAGCGCCCTTTCGAGCATCTTCAACTGAGCTTGGGTGTCACCGTCAGCAACTTCGGGGATAAGGACGCGTACGGCAGCGGCAAGGGTTGCGTTGTACGGATTCTCCCGTGTCAGTTCGAGCCGGGATAGCCGAAAGCCGTCGGGGTCGGGGAGGACGAGGCTTTCCCAGTCGACCTCGCCATCGACCGCATACTCCGCCTCATGGACGCGCTTGTATCCCCGGATCGGTCGGCGTTGGTTCTCTGCGCAGAGAGTAAGGAGGGATCGGGCGATCAGCGTAGCCAGGTCACCCCGGTCCTGGGATCCAGCTGAGATCTCATCCTGCACCAGAAGGTGCCCCGTCCTGACCAAGACCGCCAGGAGGAAGAAGTCGAGACGCCAGGTGCTGCTCGACGGATCGAGGAACTTGGGGACGACCTCGAGCTCGATCTGGGCGTTGAGGCGCAGCAAGCCGGCAATCCCATCTGCTTTCCAGGCACCCGTCGCGGAGACGGTGATTGGGTCCTCCTTGTACCCGAGGAGTCTCTTGATCCGGATGTTCAGGTGACGGAGCTGCAGAAGTACGTCATCGCTCGAAGTATCGCAGAGCTCTGCGATCTCTGCCGTCGTGTGTGGTCGATCCTCCAGCTCCTGAAGGACGATCCTTTCGATTCCACTCACTCCGTGGCGATGAGTACGAGAAGCCTGTACAGGTCATCCGCTGGCGGCCGGGAAGGTCCGACGATGCGTCCTACGGTCTGTCCGGCGAAAATTGCTTCCTCAAGGGAGTACAGGCTCTTGCTGTTCTCGGCACGGAGAACGTCGGAGATGGCGCGCGTGTTGCCGAAGAAGACCTCGTCGACGTGTCCCCGAAACGTGGCCCAACATGCGACGACGTACTCCCGCGCAGCGGCT
Organism: Sinomonas halotolerans; assembly: GCF_039615075.1. Taxonomy (NCBI): domain Bacteria; kingdom Bacillati; phylum Actinomycetota; class Actinomycetes; order Micrococcales; family Micrococcaceae; genus Sinomonas; species Sinomonas halotolerans. Next base: position 530,289 of record NZ_JBDFRB010000001.1, read on the forward strand.
AGATCGGTTTGGGGGGCGGTTGCGTGCATCAGGGCGCCGTGGCCGAGCTGGTAGGCCTGTCCCCGTCCGAGGAGGATCTGCTCGTTGATCTTGGCAAATGCCTGCGCCAGAGCCTCGTAGTAGTCGATGGCGCTCGTGGGTGACTCAGCCAGCTCCATGGGGGCGGGGCCCAATCCGAGGTGGTTACGGAGGATGCTGGGCTGCGGTTCAAGCCGGTGCAGGTGAAATCGGCGGAGGAAGGCGACGTCGAGGGGTTCAACACTGGTGTCTGCTTCGTTCATTGCTGCAAGGGTGTACAAGTCGTGGGGGAGTGCGAACGACTGGTGACCCCCGTCGTCGCCGAGGATTTCGAATTCCTGAGTCGTCTCGGTGGCCTTGCCATCGGTCGGTAGACGCTTGTCGGCCTCGAGCCCCACTAGGGCGCTGCCGAAGGCAGCGACGGCCGGTCCACGGTTGATCTCATCGATGATGACCAGCGCCGCATGGCCCGCCTGCTCAGCGTGGCGAGCCGCGCGGTAGAAGGTACCGCTAGTCACTTCGAAGACGCCAGCCTGGCCAACCTTAGGTACAAGTCCGCGCATGAAATCTCGGTACTTGGTGTTCTGATCGAAGACAGTCTGGAAAACCTTCCGGTCCAACATCTGGTCGGGACTCGGAAACCATTCTGGAATCGGGCCGTGGGCCGGAGGCACGGGAATGCGGGCCGTCGGCGACGCGCCGGTCTTGGACTGGTCCCATTTGAAGAGCTCTCGCACTTGGTTCAGAAGGCGTGATTTTCCGGTTCCCGGCGGCCCCACGATGATGACGTTCTTCCTGGCTGCGAGAGCCTTCAATACCGCTGCGGCGCCAGCCTCGATCTGGCCTTCAGTCGGCATGGCAGTAGCCTGTTCCGGCTGCGAAGTCGTAGTACCCCTGAGCTGGGACCATATTCGCGGGCCGAGTCCCGTTCTTCATATCGGCGGACGCAAGACAGCTCAGGACCGCCGAACTCAATTCGTGGGCCCATTCACCGTTCCTCAGCTGGTCCTCGTACGCGTAGTCACAGCGGATTGTGCCGTCATTGAACTTTGTGAAGAAGACGAAGACTCGTCCCCGGTCAGTCTCTGGCATGTGGCCCCCTAGGGCCGGGCTGGCGTGGATCCTGGCGATGCGGCTCTCTGACGGCCTCGAACGAGTTGGAGGCCAATACTCTAGCTGCGTCGTTTGAGGTTCGCCGTCACCGTCGAGGTAGATCACATCTGCAATGCGAATGGGTTGGCCGCCCGGTCCCACATTCTCGCGTGTGAAAATCTGGTCCATCACGTGGGCGAAGACCTTAGCCGGGAGGCGAAGATCGCGAGCCCCGCCGCCGGTCCTAGAGTCATTTGACTCGGCAAGGAGCTTGCGCATGTCTCCGGCGACAATCTCCTTGTAGACGACAAGAGTTACGCGCGTTTGAGCCGCTGTCACAGTTTCCGGGTTCCTTCTAGACGAACTCAGCAGGTACATAGGGGATGGCTCCCTTGGCTTGACCATACTTCAAGCGTTGTTGGCTAGGGTGGTCGACCCTCTGGATGTTCGCCAGCTGCGCGAGCACCGAATCGGCTGTGATAGTCGATCGGGCCTCCTTTTCCACGGCCGGCTGACCACGGTCCATGAGAGGGAAATCGCGGAGGACGGTCTCCATGTCGCGTAGGCTCAAGCCCCAAGCTGACGCGACGAGAGCGTCGGCGCGGGCGCGCCACTGCCCGACTTCCCACAAGTCGACGGCGAAATCACCTTCCGCAGCTGAAAGCCTGCGCGCAAGAGATATGAGTTCGAGGCCTACCTCTGAGTTCTCACTGATCTTCGGTAGCGGGAGGGAGTTCAGCAGGAAGAAATTGACGGTCGTCGTCACGAGACGTCGCATCATCCAGTCCACAACGAGCGAGTTCGCCAATGCGAGAAACAGGTCTTCTCGATCGGGGCCTCCGCTGTGGAAAGCCAGTGTGGGGACCTTGTTCCCGCACACGACTCCCTCCGGGATTCGGGCGACAAGCAGCGACCGCTCGTTGGTCTGCCCAGTGATATCGCAGAAACCGATCCGACTGCGCGCGACGCGGTCTCCAGAGCAGGGATGGAGAGATTGAAGGGGGACAAACCACTGGGTCTTGAGAGTCGCCTGTCCCAGGGCTTCGGGGCGCCAGATCGCGGCACGGCCTTCCCCACTCCTGTATGTCTTGGCTCGCCAGCGGTACTGCGCGACATGTCTGCCCTCTAGCAGTGGGACGGACTCTGCGTGGGGCGCGCGCAGGAATTTCTTCCTTTCAAGGGTCATATCGACTTCGCGCCGGTAGACAGGCTGCCACGGCCCGGAGGGGTCGCCTACTGTCACGGAATCGCCGGCCAGTCGCGCGAAAAGCTCCCACTCTTCGCTTGATTTCACCTCGGGGATGGACAGGTCTTCACGGACCGCTCGCAGGTCGTCTCTGGGGATCTGCACGGGCTCGGAGGACAGCACGCCTTTCCTGTCGGCAACTTTGAGAGCGATCGGCAGCTGCGGCCCGGTTCCAATCCGCGCGACGACAGCGAGGAACTTGAAGCGAGAGTCGATGGCAAAGTGGCGCGCTCTATTCTCAATGACTGAGACGGAGAGCTCCTGAGCGGCTCGGTCGAGTTCCCGGCGAAGAGTCTGGGTCCCCTGCGCTCGGATGAGGCCGGCAGGGAGCAGGAGAGCGAGGACCCCGTTCTCCGCTGCAAGGACCATTCCGAGTTCAAGGAAGAGCTTGTAGAGGTCGTGCTCTCCCTTCCCCTGCAGGCGGGTGCCTGAAGCGACTTGACCGATGTAAGAGAGCAGCTCTGCCCGCGGAGAGGTGAGGTCCATTTCGCCCTCGTACCCTTGGCCGTAGTGCCTGAGCTCGCCACGCCCCATGGCCAGCTCGTGGCGGGTGACCTTCAGCTTCTCCCAGGGGGGATTTCCGATAACCAAAGCAGCGCCAGTCGGGGCGAGCTTCTCCCATGTGTCTTGGCTGGTAAGACTGTCGTGCCGAAATAGCCGGCTTGCGAATCCGGAGACGGAGGCCAGATCAGCAGTCAGACTCGCGACGGACAGTAGCGCGCCACGAAGAGCGCGCGCGGACAGATCTGCACCGGTCAGATTGTCTCGGATTACGCGGTCCCGCCCTGTGCCCTCGGGAACTGCCATCGCGGCCGCAGTCAAGAGTGCACCAGAGCCACAGGCGGCGTCGATCCAAAGCCCATCTGTGTGAACCATGGGAACGCTCTGGGCAGCGAGCTGTTCGGCGAGCCGCCAGTCCGTGTAGTAGGCACCGGTCTTTCGCTGTTGGGCCTGTGGAACCACCTCCCGGCTCAAAGCGGAAAGTGCAAGCGGAGTAGGAAGGGGGGTATCGGCGATGCTCGCGAGGATCTTCTCGGCCCAAGGCCGAGGATCATTGAAAACCTCGGGCCGTACATGCTGGTTTGACGCCCAGAAATCCTCGAGGTCCCACCCTCCCGCAGCTGAGGCAGCAGCCTCTAGAACCGTAAGACGAGCGTCATTCAGATCTGCAGAAGGACATACCTCCCGTGCTGCTTGGTCGAGCAATTCGTGTGTGGAGCCTAGATGGCTCTCTTCGACGCTCCTCACACGCACGCTGCCAAGGAATCATCGAGCTGAACCTCGAGGGGCGGGTCTACAGAGCTGATTTCGATGACGTACTCGTCGACTGTGTCGCCAGCTGCCGAGGCCCGAGCGTTCGGGCGGTACCGGCCGATCGTTTCGATCTCGTGCAAGGTGACATCGCCCACCTCGCTCAGAGCTCCCATAAGCTGGTCCTTCGCAACGTGGCCCTCGGTGCTGTAACTCAGCAGGATGCGCCGAGCTTTCGTCTTCATAACGAGCCGGGTGAGCGCGTCTAGAGCACGGATCTTGTAGCAGAAGTCGGAGGCCTTCTCCTGCCAAGGGCGGAGCCCGGTAACCCCAGTTACTTCTGGAGTGTCACCAGCGTGGAGCGTCTCCAAGAGATGGTAGTAGGCGCTGTACTGCCGCTTCGTATAGGGCGGGTCGTAGTACACGGTGTCAGCTGGCGTAGTGGCGAGATCGAAGACGTCCCCGACCACGGCTTCAAAGTCTGCAGTCCCTGGCAAAAGAGGACGCGGAACGACGGATACCGCCTTCAAGGCTGGGGGGGTCCAATCCTTGAGGAAGCAGCCATATGTTCCGGAGATGTTTGCGACGCTATTAGCTGCTTGCATCAAGTCAGCGAGCAATAGCTGTTCCTCGACCCAGGTGAGCGCCCCTTCTGAGGACCACTCACCAATCCGACGGCGTATTGCGTCAAGCCGCGCGGCGTTGGCTTCTGTGAAGTAGCGCCGCTCGACTGCGCCGATCGATCGCGATGCGGGGCTGTACTGCGCATGGACGAATCCTGGTCGGGGGGGAACCTCGTTGAGGGTGGCAACGGTGTTTCGATATCCGCCGAGGGCAGCGAAAGGCACGTTCTCGGCCCGGACGACTGCGCCAACGCTCATCGCGACCGCGGACGGCAGGGAATCATTAACCATGACGCTCCACCCCCTAGTTGAGGCAGCAGACGCCACCGAGCCTGTTCCGCTGAAGGCATCGACAAATCGTCCAGAGGTGCAGTCTCCCGCGAGATCAACGATGACGTCCGCTACTCTTGCCTTGCTGCCTATGTAGCGAACTCCCATGTGATCCTCCTAGCCTGACAGCTCTCATCTCTCCCGAACCGGTCGTTGAGCGTCCGGTTCCAGCCTATCCGTTGAGGGGCTTCAGCCCTTATCACCATCCCGAGTCCCGCGATGATGCCTTGCGTGAACGCCCTCAATGGCCCCGGTGGACTCTGAACCGGCCCGATCCTCGTCCCAGCCGGATCCGTTAAGCCGAGGCAGCCCAAGCGCCCGGAGGCCGCCGGTAGGCTTGGTGGCGAGGCGGTAGTAGTCCAGGACGGCCCAAAATGCGGAGGCGTAGTCAGCGGAGCGCCTGCGGCGGCGCATGACCGTATCCTCAAGGGCGCGGCAGAAGTCCCCCCGGGTGACCGTGCACTCGAACCGAGCGACGCCGCCGACCCTAACAGGTCGATCTCGCCGTCGTCCTCCAGGTGCAGGCCCAGGGCGAGGACCTTCTCGACGGGGTCGTGCCGTACTGGTCGTGGATATCGTCTCCTTACTGGAGCGGCTTCTGCGTCAGAAGGCGGACGAGCGCGGGTGGTCGTCCGTGTCCCTGCAGGTGACGCCTGATCACGTGTACGCCTCCATGCGCACCACTCCGGCGGACTCCCCCGCGTACGTGGCCCAGCAGCTCAGGGGCCACACATCCCGCGCGCTGCGCGAGGAACTCTCCACCCTGAAACGCCGCCTCCCTACCCTGTGGTCCCCGTCGTTCTACGTCACCACAGTCGGGGCCGTGTCGGCAGGGACCGTCCAGCGCTACATCGACACTCAGTGGGAGCGGCCCTGGCGCAAGGACTCCCAGCTGCGCCCTGCCGAGCAGGCCAGCGAGGCCCTGCGGTGAGGCGAACCTTCAAGTTCCAAGCCAAACCCACTGCCAAGCAAGCAGTGGCGCTCTCGGCCATGCTCGCCGACCACTGCGCCTGTACAACGCCGCTCTGCAGGAGCGCCGCGACGCCTACGCCCACCGCTCCCGCACCCGCCTAGATCCGCCAGGACGACCCGGACGGGCAGGGCCGCTGGTCCTTTACGTCCCGGCAGCAGACCCTGCGCCGGCTGAACAGTCCTTCGACGCCTTCTTCCGCCGGGTCAGAGCAGGACAGGCCCCCGGCTCCCCCCGCTTCCGATCGGCGCACCGCTTCGACACCTGGCCCACCTGGACCGAGTCAGGGCCCTGCACAACAAGACCGCCCGCGTCCGGCTGGACTACCTTCCACAAGACCGCCAGGGCACTCGTCGACAGCCACCTCAGCGCTGTCGAAGACCTCCGCATCGCCAACATGATCCGCACCCCGGCACCCGTGCCTGACCCAATCAGCCAGGGAACCGGCTGCCAAACCGGGCCGCGGCCCAGGCCGGGCTCACCCGTAACATCCTCAACTCCGCATGGGGGACCTTCATCTCGATCATCGACGCCAAGGCAGAATGCGCCGGGCGCCAGAGGGCCAAGGTGAACCCCCGGCACACGATTCAGATGTGCCACACCTGCGGCAACATCGGACCCACCGCCCGCAAGGGCAAGCACTACCAGTGCACCAGCCCCCCAGTGCGGCTGGGCCGGCGACGCCGACACTAACGCGGCACACAACATTCTCCGGGCCGGACAGGCCAAGCAGGCCACCGCCCCCTAGGCGGAAGCCCGCGGAGCCGCCGACCTCAGTCGGCGGAGAACGTCACGTGTGCGGCAGGGCCCCGACGGCGGCCCCGGGACTGTGCGGCCTATTCGCAGGCGACGCCGTCGCGGTCGCGGTCCAGGCCGGTACGGTAGCCGGGCTGGCCGGCGTACAGGGGCGCGGCGCCTGCGGCGCGGGCGGCCGAGCAGTTGGGGTAGTACGCCCCCGCCGGAGCGGGCGCCGGGACAGGGGCCGGGGCCACAGGGGCAGGCTGGGCCGGCGCCGGTGCGGGCTGGGCGGGAGCCGGGGCCGGCTTCTCCTGGGCCGGGACCGGGGTCACGACGGCCGCGCCCTGGTCCGGGCAGGAGGACAGGACGCGGGCCATGGCGTCGTGCTCGGCCTGGGTCACCCACAGCCGGTAGGCGGCCTTGACGGTGATCTGCCGGGCCACGTACTCGCACCGGTACCCCCGGTTCGGCGGCAGCCAGGTCGCCGCGTCGCCGTCGCCCTTGCGCTGGTTGGTCGGCCCGTCCGTGGCCTGCAGGTTGCGCGGGTCGTTGGCGAACGCGGTCCGCTGGGCCAGGCTCAGCTGCTGGGCGCCCTTCTGCCAGGCGTCGGAGAGGGCCACGACGTGGTCGACCTGCACGGCCGAGCTCGTCCCGGCCCCGCGCACGAACGCGATCGTGGTGGCCGTGTACGGGTCGGCGAGGGTGCCGGTGAGCACGACGCAGCCGTTGGTGCCGGGCTTGAGGGCCTCCCGGGTGAGGTCGCGGCGGAGGATGTCGTTGCGGGTGTCGCAGCCGTTGCGGTCGGTGTCCGCCCAGGCCTGGCCGAAGTTGGCGCGGTCGTACCCGGTCTTGGGGGCCCGGCCCTTCACCGGCAGGGTGGCCAGCAGGGCCAGGGCGGTGCCCGACTTGGCGGCCTTGGCCGTGGTGGTCGTCGCGCCGGCCGCCGCCGCACTCGGAGCCAGGGTGCGGGTCGGCGTGGCCGTGTCCGTCGGCGACGGCAACTGGGATGCCGTGCGGGTCGGGTACGGGTCGGCAGCGGCGCTGGCCGGCCCGGAGGCGGATTCAGCTGTGGCGCCCGCCGACGGGCCGCCGGAGCAGCCCGTCAAGGCCAGCCCAGTCAAGGCAGCCACAGTGCCGCCCATGATCCAGGCCGTCCTCCCGAGCCTGCCCGGCTGGTTACGGCCGCCCGCTGGCAGCTCGCTGAAGCTCATATTCTCTTGTCCCCCATGCGAAAACTTGTAGCCCGAGGACCCGCGTCTTGCTGGCCGGGGGCGACCGTCTGAACCAATTGTGGACGGCTGTCAAAAATTCTAGGCACCGGCGCCGACATTTGCGGTCCCCGTGACGAGCCGACGGCGTGAAATTTTCTGGGCGACGGCCTGCCGATTAGGCCGAGGACGCGCGCCTCTCAATTACCGCCCAGACCGACGGAGTGAATGCTGCTCTGCTCGCAGCCCCGGACTGGGCCCGCTGCTCGACCTCTGCACGCATGCGCATCAAGGTCCTCGTCCGCTGACCTGTTCGCCCCAATCCCGGGGTGGGAGGACGTTGGACGGCCGCACCTTGGACCGGCTCAGCCGACAGTTCCGGATACCCACGAACTCAGCTGTTCGTCACTGGAGAGCTCGACGAGCCGGACTACGCGCCAGTTCTCTCGATGGTGAGAGGTGGTTGGTCCAGTCTTCGGCGTACTCGCGCAAGGCTGCGACGAACTCACTGACTGCCGCGTCGAGGCTGGTCGCCTCCGCAGCGACGGGGATGCCCGGCAGCAAAATCGCCCTCTGTGGGCATCTTGGGGTGAATGATCGCCTCCACCTCTCTCCGCTGGAAAGGGTCCCCTACCCATTGCACCACGGCGGCCCGCGCCATCCTTCGTACACGAGCCTCGGGTGCCTCTCCACTGCGCGGCCCGGCCCACTGCGCGCTCCCATGTTTACTCCCATAGAATCCGGGAATCCGCGGGAACGCACGGGTAGGCTTAGCGGCATCCGCTTCCTGTTTCCGCAGGTCAGAGAGGCGTTGTGGGCCGCCACGGGTCCGGGTGGGAACGGGGCAACGCAAACAGAGGGTCGCCGGTTCGAATCCGGCAGGGGGCTCCACCGAGAAGATGTCTTCCTCGCGAGCGGGTACCCCGTGGAACAAATCGCGACATGAAGACCCCGCCTGAGACCGTCGACTGGCCATCGATCCTGTTCGCGTTGCTCGTCGATTCACTCCTGGTCTGGGTGCCCGGCGTCCTGCTGCTGCTCAGCCCTGCTCGGCTCGGATGGGCTTCTCTGGCCCTGGGGATTGCAGCGCTGGCGTCGAACTGTTTCCTCTATGCTCGCGGGGCCACGCTCGGCTCCCTTCTCGGCGGCTTGGCAGCGCTGCTCGGGCTCGGGCTCAACCGCCCGCCTCCTCCCCATAGCGCAGACCGGCCCGGCCCCCTGAAGGGGACCGGGCCGGCGTCGTGCGTTGGAGCTCTGGAAGCCTAGGCCTTCTTCTTGGCCGCGATCGCCGCGTCGACGAAGGCGTCGAAGCCCTGCTTCGCGGACTCGCCGATGCCCCACTGCTTGCCCTCCACGATGGCCGTGGGCGTGCCGGTCACGCCGGAGGCGGCGGCGAGCTGGGTGTCGTACTTGACCATGGGCCGGTAGGTCTTGTCCTCGACGCACTGGTCGATGTCGGCGCCGAGTCCCTTGGCGATCTCCTTGAGCTTGTCGTCGGAGAGGCCGGCGCCGCCCTCGGCGGGCTGCTGCGCGAAGAGCGCGTCGAAGAATGCCGCGTACTTCTCCGGCGTGGAGTTCACCACGCAGGCCGCGGCGTTGGCGGCCCGCGAGGAGTAGTTGGTGGTGGACTGGCGGTCCAGGAACCCGAGGGGCCGGTACTCGAGGGTGATGGCCCCCGCGTCGCGCAGCTGCGTGAGCTTCCGGCCATACGTGTCCTCGAACTGCTTGCAGGCCGGGCAGATGAAGTCGATGTAGAGGACCACCTTCACCGGCTCGCCCTTCGCGGACGGCTCGACGCCCGGGGCCTCAGCCGCCTGGCCCGGCGTGGGCTGCGCGGTACGCTCCGGGATCTTGGCGATGTCGACGGTGGACGCCGGCACGGCCGCCACCTCTGTCCCCTTGCCCAGCGTCACCCCGCCGAACTCGTTCATGTTCGCCGCGCGGGGACCGGAGTCCGCGATGGGTGCGTTCTGGCGGATGGAGCTCGTCACCACGAGGGCCACGATCGCGACGACGGCGATGAGCGCCGCGACGACGCCCCAGCGCAGGAGCAGCTTGTTGCGCTTCTCCTTCTTGGCCTGCTCCTCGCGGATGATGCGGGCCTTCTCGCGCGCGGCGGCGGTGCGCTCGGCCTTGGTCTGTCGTGGCTGGTTGGAGGGGCTCATCGTTCCTCGTGATCGGTTCGCGGCACGCACGGGGCGCGCACGTGGGCGGGCTGCGGCCCAGTGTATTCCAGCACTGGCGGACGCCTCTCCAGGCTGGAGGACACGGGCCTTCGGCTTGCTGTCCTCTCCCGCGCAACGCTCGGGCCCGGCGCAGGGTTCCGCGGCCCTCTGTGACATGCCGCTCAGGGCGGCCCGGATAGGGTAGGGGAAAGTCATAGGACAAAGTCCAGGGGGCTGATAGTGAGCCAGAAGACCGTCAACAGACCGCTCGAGGACCAGGACCAGGCGTCCGGCAGCGCCGGCACCTACGACTTCCTCGTGGTCTCCAACCGCCTGCCCGTCGACCGGACGGGCGGGGGCGACGCCGGATGGCGGCGCTCGCCCGGCGGGCTCGTCACGGCCCTCGCACCGGTCATGGAGAAGTCGGACGGCGCGTGGGTCGGCTGGCACGGTGCACCGGACGAGGAGCTGGAGCCGTTCGAGCACGGCGGCATGGCCCTGGTCCCGGTCCCGCTGAGCTCGGCAGACCTGGAGCTGTACTACGAGGGCTTCTCCAACGCGACCCTGTGGCCGCTCTACCATGACGTGATCGCCCCGCCGGAGTTCCACCGAGCGTGGTGGGACGCGTACCGGAAGGTGAACCAGCGCTTCGCGGACGCCGTGGCCTCTGCTGCGGCCGAGGGCGCCACGGTCTGGGTGCAGGACTACCAGCTCCAGCTCGTCCCGGCGATGCTCCGCGCGGCCCGGCCTGACCTCGTCATCGGCTTCTTCAACCACATCCCGTTCCCGCCGCAGGAGATCTTCGCCCAGCTCCCCTGGCGCCGCCAGGTCCTCGAGGGCCTCCTCGGCGCGGACCTCCTCGGCTTCCAGCGCCCCAACGACGCGACGAACTTCGCGCGCGCGGCCCGCCGCTTCGCCGGGGCCACCGGCAAGGGCACGCACCTCGTGGTGCGGGATGCGACGGACGACGCCGGGCACTCTCCCCGTGCAGGCACGCGCGGCGGCCGCCGTGCCGGGCACCGCGAGGTGCGCGCCGAGGCGTTCCCCATCTCGATCGACACGCAGCGCATCTCGGAGCTCGCTGCCCGCCCGGACATCGTCGAGCGGGCCCGCCAGATCCGCTCGGACCTCGGCGACCCGCAGACCATCATGCTGGGCGTCGACAGGCTGGACTACACCAAGGGGATCGGCCACCGGCTCAAGGCGTACGAGGAGCTCCTCACGGACGGCCGGGTCAAGGTCGGCGAGGTCACCCTCATCCAGGTCGCGAGCCCGAGCCGCGAGCGGGTGGAGCAGTACCGCCTCCTGCGCGAGGAGGTGGAGGGCACGGTGGGGCGCATCAACGGAACCTTCGACACGATGCAGCACACCGCCGTCCGCTACCTGCACCATTCGTACCCGGTCGAGGAGATGGTGGCCCTCTACCTCGCGGCGGACGTCATGCTCGTCACGGCCCTGAGGGACGGCATGAACCTCGTCGCGAAGGAGTACGTGGCCGCCCGCCGGGACGGCACCGGAGCGCTCATCCTCAGCGAGTTCACGGGCGCGGCGGACCAGCTCAAGCAGGCGCTCCTGGTCAACCCGCATGACATCGCAGGGCTCAAGGACGCGATCACGGCCGCCATCCGGCTCCCAGCCGGTGTGGCCGGCCGGCGGATGAAGGCGATGCGCCGGCAGATCCTGGTCCACAACGTCGAGGAGTGGTCGTCGCTGTTCCTCGCGCGCCTCAAGGAGGTCTCCCAGTGAGCCACTCCGCCTCCCCCGACGCTTCCCTCGAGGCCGCGCTCAGACGCCTCGCCGGCGTCGGGCGCCTCCTCGTCGCCCTGGACTTCGACGGCGTGGTGGCGCCGATCGTCACCCGCGCCGAAGACGCCCGCCCCACCCCGGAGACGGCCGACGCCGTCGCGCGCCTCGCGGGCCTCCCGGACACCCTCACGGCGTTCGTCTCGGGCCGCTCGCTCGCGAGCCTCGTCAAGGTCGCCTCGCCGGATCCGCGCACGCTCCTCGTGGGCAGCCATGGCGCGGAGGTCCGGCTGGGCGGCGAGGAGCATCCAGTGGTCCTGGACCCCGAGCAGGAGGCGGCGCTCGCCACGCTGCACCGCGTGCTCGCGGAGGTCTCGTCGCAGGCAGAGGGGACGTGGGTCGAGGAGAAGCCTGCAGGGCGCGTCCTCCACACCCGCGAGGCCGCGCCCGAGACGGCCGCCGCCGCGGTCGCGGAGGCCCGCCGGCAGCTCGCAGCGCACGCGGGCGTGTTCATCAAGGAGGGCAAGCAGGTCCTCGAGTGCTCGGTGGTCCACGCGACCAAGGGCGAGGGCATCGCCTTCCTGCGGCAGGTCGCCGAGGCGGACGCAGTCTTCTTCGCGGGCGACGACGTCACGGACGAGGACGCGTTCCGCGCCCTTGAGGCGGGCGACGTGGGCGTCAAGGTGGGCGAGGGCGAGACGGCCGCCGAATTCCGCGTCACCGACCCCGCCGCGATGGCCCAGACGGTGGAGCTGCTCGCCCGCCTGCGCGCCGACCTGACGGCCCGGAGGCCGCAGGACCAAGCCTGAGGGCACTCGCGCCTGAATGTTACGCAGGTCACTTTTACCTCCGCATGTGACGTGTGCCATACTCTCGGGTGTGAGCGAGGGCGCTGCCCCCGCCGGAACGTGTGTGCCACAATGGGCGGCGTCAGGATCGACGGCCCGGAGCGGCCGCTGTTCCGCACACAACTGAACAACACGAACCATTCACTACGGATCGTCCGGCACGTACCTGCCGGTGAAGGGAAAACGACTGTGGCTACAGTTACTTTCGACAATGCGACGCGCCTGTACCCGGGAACGGACAAGCCCGCCGTCGACAAGCTCAACATCGAGATCGCAGACGGCGAGTTCCTCGTCCTGGTCGGCCCGTCCGGCTGTGGCAAGTCGACCTCCCTGCGCATGCTCGCTGGCCTCGAGGACGTCAACTCGGGCCGCATCCTTATCGGCGACCGCGACGTCACGGACGTCCCGCCGAAGGACCGCGACATCGCGATGGTCTTCCAGAACTACGCGCTGTACCCGCACATGACGGTCGCGGACAACATGGGCTTCGCCCTCAAGATCGCCGGCGTCTCGAAGGAGGAGCGCGCCGAGCGCGTCCGCGAGGCGGCCAAGCTCCTCGACCTCGAGCAGTACCTGGACCGCAAGCCGAAGGCGCTCTCCGGCGGCCAGCGCCAGCGCGTCGCCATGGGCCGCGCCATCGTGCGCAACCCGCAGGTGTTCCTCATGGACGAGCCGCTCTCGAACCTGGACGCCAAGCTCCGCGTCCAGACCCGCACGCAGATCGCGTCCCTGACCCGCCGCCTCGGCGTCACGACCGTGTACGTCACGCACGACCAGGTCGAGGCCATGACGATGGGCGACCGCGTCGCGGTCCTCAAGGACGGCCTCCTCCAGCAGGTCGACACCCCGCGCAACCTCTACGACCGCCCGCAGAACGTCTTCGTGGCCGGCTTCATCGGCTCCCCGGCGATGAACCTGCTCGAGCTCCCGGAGGCGGACGGCGGCGTGAAGTTCGGCGACGCCGTGTACCCGGTCTCCCGCGAGGTCCTCTCCGAGGCCCACGGAAGCACGGTCACGGTCGGCGTCCGCCCCGAGGACCTTGAGACCGCGCCCCAGGGCGAGGGCCTCGAGGTGGAGGTGGACGTGATCGAGGAGCTCGGCGCCGACGCCTACGTCTACGGCCACACCACGCTCAACGGCGAGGACCACGACATCGTGGCACGCGTCGATGGCCGCCGCCCCCCAATGAAGGGCGAGAAGATCTGGGTCCGCCCCCAGCAGGGCCACGTGCACCTGTTCGACACGAAGACCGGCCTGCGCCTCGGCGACTGAGACCGCTCTCCCCACGCCTGTGCCCGTCGGGTCCGCCCCGGCGGGCACAGGCGTGTAAGCCGTCAGAGGCCATCCGGCGGAGAACGGGAAGAAGAGGGGAAGAATGGGACCTATGAGCGAGCCGAGCAACGCCACCTGGCAGGACGAGCCCACTGACTACAGCCAGCTGGGCAAGCTCCCGCGGCGCGATCCCCTGCCCGAACCGGCGGCCGCCCCCGTGATGGGCTCGCTGAGCATCACGGCCGCGGCGGCGGACCCCGAGCTGCTCGACCTCCCGTGGCACATCCGCCTCGAGGACTGGCCCGAGGAGTACCTCGCCACCCTCCCCCGCGGCATCTCGCGGCACATCGTGCGGTTCGCGAAGCTCGGCGGCTCGGTCATCGCCGTCAAGGAGACGGGCGAGCACGTGGCCCGGCACGAGTACCACATGCTCCGCAAGCTCCAGCGGCTCGATGTCCCGTGCGTGGAGCCCGTGGCCGTGATCCGCGACCGGCAGGCCCCGGACGGCACCCCTCTCGACCCGGTCCTTGTGACCCGGCACCTGAAGTTCTCCCTCCCCTACCGCGCGCTGTTCTCGCAGATGCTGCGCAAGGACACGCTCACGCGGCTCATCGACGCCCAGGCCCTGCTGCTCGTCCGGCTGCACCTCGTGGGCTTCTACTGGGGAGACGTCTCGCTCTCGAACACCCTCTTCCGCCGCGACGCCGGCGCGTTCGCCGCCTACCTGGTCGACGCCGAGACGGGCGAGCTCTACCCCGACCTCTCGACCGGCCAGCGCGAGTACGACCTCGAGATCGCACGCGTCAACATCGCCGGAGAGCTCATGGACCTGCTCGAGGGCGGGCTGATCGACGAGGAAGTGGACCCGGTCGCGACGAGCGAGCGGATCATGGACTCGTACCGCAACCTGTGGGCGGAGCTCATGGCGCAGGAGTCGTTCGAGCTCGGCGAGCGGTGGCGAGTCGGTGCCCGCATCCGCCGCCTCAACGAGCTCGGCTTCGATGTGGAGGAGTACGCGATCAAGACGACGCCGGACGGCTCCACGATCGAGCTCCAGCCCAAGGTGGTCGACGCCGGCCACCACCAGCGCCGCCTCCTGCGCCTCACCGGGCTGGACGCCCAGGAGAACCAGGCCCGCCGCCTCCTGAACGACATGGACACGTTCCGCGCGGACAACTATCCCGGCCAGGACGAGGAGATCAGTGCGCACGCGTGGGTGAGCCAGGTGTTCGAGCCGATCGTGAAGTCGATCCCGCGGGAGCTCTCGGGCAAGCTGGAGCCCGCCGAGGTGGTGCACCAGGTCCTCGAGCACCGCTGGTACATGTCCGAGCAGCTCGAACGCCACGTGCCGCTGGCCGAGACAGTCCAGTCGTACATCGACGACGTGCTCCGCCACCGCCGCGACGAGGCCGCGATCATGCTCAACCCGGACACGCAGCTGCTCAAGGTCATCGAGGCGGACGAGGCCCGCGCGGCCGAGGAAGCGGCAGAGGAAGCAGCGGCAGACGAAATGGCGGAGGACGACGAGGCCGGCTGACGGCGCCGGGGCGCCGCTTCCCAGGAGTGCGGCTCCAGAAGGGCCAGCTTCCAGAAGGGCAGCTTCCAGAAGGGCAGCTTCTAGAAGGGCAGCGCGGGACCGGGCAGGAGCCACACCGCGGCGGCCGGGCCCTCGGCGCCCAGGTGGGTGCCGCCGTCGTGCGCCCTGCGGAGCGTGAGCGGTCCGACGGCGAGCGCCGGCGCAGCGCCCTCCCATCCCTCCGGCACGAGGCCCGCCGGGAGCGACGCCGCGCAGGCACCGCGGGCGGCGACCACGAGCACGGTCCGGTCGGGCAGCTCGCGCACGTAGGCGAGGGAGTCCCCCTCGGCCCAGAGCCAGCGCAGCGAGCCCGTCCGCAGCGCCTCCTCCGCGTTCCGCTGTGCCCCGAGGCCGCGGTAGAGGGGCCGCAGGTCCCGTGGCACGGCGCGGTCCCACGGCAGCGGCGTGCGCGCGTCCTCGCCGTTGACGCCCTCGAGGCCGAACTCGTCGCCGGCGAACACGAGGGGCATGCCCGTGAACGTGAAGGCGAGGACGGCGGCCACCTCCTGCCCGCCGGGGACCATGGCGGTCGCGGCGCGGGCGGTGTCGTGGGTGTCGATCGCGGTGAGGCTGTGGAGCCGCACGTCCCAGGGGTAGGCGGCGGAGAACGCGCGGTGCTCGGCGAGCAGGTCCTCAGCCGGCACGCGCGGCGGCCCGTCGAGGGGCGTGCCGAAGAAGTTCACGCGCCTGCCGCCGGCCAGACCAGATCCGCTGGCCAGCCACGCCCAGAGCGGCCGGGTGAATCCGGGGTAGCTCATGGCGCCGTGGTAGGTGTCGCCCTGGAAGTCGCGGGCGCCGTCCGCCGTGGACTCGGCGACGAGGAGCGCGTCCGGACGGGCTTCGAGGGCGGTGCGGCGCACGAGCGAGGCGACCTCGTGGTTCCAGTCCGTCCCGCCGAGCCGGCCGGTCATGTTGCCCACGTCGATCCGCCACCCGTCCAGGTTGAAGGGGGGCCGCAGCCAGTGCGCCACCACGGAGTGCGGGCCCTCGACGAACTCGCGGCGCAGCTCGGCGGAGGCCCAGTCGAGCTTGGGCAGGCTCGGCACGCCCCACCAGCTCTCGTAGCTCCCGTCCGCGCGCAGGTAGTAGTAGCCGCGCTCGTCCGCGTGCGGGTCCGCGAGCGCGGCGCGGAACCACTCGTGCGTGTCGCCGGAGTGGTTCGTGGTGAGGTCCCCGATCACCCGGATGCCGTGGGCGTGGCACGCCTCGGTCAGGCGGATGAGCGCCGCGTCGCCGCCCAGGAGCGGGTCCACGCGGCGGAAGCTCTGCGCGTCGTAGCGGTGGTTGGAACCGGCCGGGAAGAACGGGGTGAGGTAGAGGACCTTGACGCCGAGGTCCACGAGGTGGCCGATCCGCTCCCGGATCCCGTCCAGGTCTCCCCCGTAGAACTGGCGTGCTGCCTCCGGCCCGTGCGGGACCACCGGTTCGTCCCACGCTGCGGGGAGCGCCCACTCGGGCACAGGGCGCGCCTCCGCG
Source organism: Sinomonas halotolerans (assembly GCF_039615075.1). Classification (NCBI taxonomy): domain Bacteria; kingdom Bacillati; phylum Actinomycetota; class Actinomycetes; order Micrococcales; family Micrococcaceae; genus Sinomonas; species Sinomonas halotolerans. The sequence continues at coordinate 546,845 of NZ_JBDFRB010000001.1, forward strand.
GCGGCCGACCGGGCGAACCGGTCGGGGAACACCTGGTACATGGTCGCCCCGGTCGCCCACGCCGGACCGCCGGCCGTGGTGAGGCGGAAGTCCGAGGCGTCCGGGACGTCGGTGCGCGACGCCCCGGCCGCGCTGACCCACGTGTGGCGGGGGCCGGCGTCGTGCGCGGACTCGAGGAGGAAGCGGTACAGGGTGAGCGGCGAGCGCACCGGGATGCGCGCCTCCCACCACGCCGCGCCGCCCGCCTCACCGAGCAGGCGCGCGGGGGCGTACCGGGGCTCGGCGTCCTCGAGGTGCCGGGCCCACACGCGCACGACGCCGTCGCGCACCGGCACGCGCAGCCTCACCCGGGCCTCGTCCCCGAGGCGGGGCCGGCCGCCCGGCACGCACAGGGGCGAGCCGTCGTGGTGGGGCTCGATCACCCCTTCACCGAGCCCGCGGCGAGGCCTGAGACGATGTAGCGCTGGAGGAACAGGAACAGTGCCATGACCGGGAGCGCGGCGAGCACCGAGCCGGCGGCGAAGACGCCCCAGTTCTCCGAGCGCTGCGTGGCCACGAAGGAGTACAGGCCCACGGCGAGGGTCTGCGAGTCCGGGTCGTTGAGCACCACGGAGGCGATGATGAAGTCGCTGCTGATGCCGATGAAGGACAGGAGGCCCACCACGGCCAGGATCGGCGTGACGAGCCGCAGGATGATCCCGAAGAAGATCTGCACGTGGCTAGCGCCGTCGAGCCGGGCCGCCTCGTCGAGGGACTTCGGCACGGTGTTGAAGAAGCCGTACATGAGGTACGTGTTCACCCCGAGCGCGCCGCCGAGGTAGACCATGATGAGGCCGAGCTGGCTGCCCAGCCCGAGCCACGGGACCACGTCGGAGATCCCGCTCAGGAGCAGGAAGATCGCCACGATGGCGAGAAGCTGCGGGAAGAGCTGGACGAGCATGAGGCTCAGGAGCCCCAGCCGGCGGCCGGCGAACCGCATACGGGAGAACGCATAGGCGGCGAGGGCGCCGAGGAACACGCTCGCCACGGAGGTCAGCACGCCGATGAAGAGCGTGTTGACGAACCAGCGGCCGAACGGCCTCGTCGGGTCGGCGAAGAGCTCGGCGAAGTTGCCGGCGTCGAGCCTGCCGAACAGCTGGTTGCTCCCGGCCAGGGTTCCGGTGGAGTTCAGAGCGGCGGAGAGGACATAGAGGAGAGGGAACAGGGCGAAGACGGCCATGGCGATTCCCACAAGATGGCGCCAGCCCTTGTCCTGGGCCCAGGCGGAGAAGCGGGTTCCTGCGGTGCGGGTGCTCATGAGTTCACTTCTTCCAGGGACTTGGTCTGCTTGAAGCTGACGGCCGAGATGACCGCGACGATGATGAAGATCAGGATCGCGAGGGCGCTCGCGAGGCCGTAGTCCCGGCCGGCTCCGCCGCCGAAGGCCACCTTGTAGACCATGGTGATCAGCAGGTCGGTCGCGCCGAGGTTCATGGTCGTGTCCGGGAAGCGGGGACCGCCCCCGGTGAGCATGTAGATCACGTTGAAGTTGTTGAAGTTGAACGCGAACGTGGAGATCAGCAGCGGGGCCACCGAGACGAGCAGCAGGGGCAGCTTGATCGAGCGGAAGGTCCGCCACGCGCTCGCGCCGTCCATGCGCGCGGCCTCGTCGAGCTCCTCCGGGAGCGACTGGAGGGCGCCGGTGCAGACCAGGAACATGTAGGGGAAGCCCAGCCAGAGGTTGACCAGGAGCACGCTGAACTTGGCCACCCACGGGTCGGTGAGCCACGGGATCTGCGTGCCGCCGAGGAGGACCTGGTTGATGAAGCCGAACTCGGGATTCATCAGGCCGGACCACACGAGCCCGGAGAGGAAGACGGGGAACGCGTACGGCAGGATCATGAGGATCCGGTACACGCGCCTGCCGCGGAGGTCCTGCCGGTTGAAGGTGATGGCCAGGAACAGGCCGAGCGCGAACGTGGTCACGACCGAGGCGAGGGCGAACGCGATGGTCCAGAGCGCCACCTGCAGGAGGGGGCCGCGCAGCTGCTCGTCCGTGAAGGCCTTGGCGAAGTTGGCCAGCCCCACGTCGATTTTCCAGCCCGGGTCGATCGGCTTGCCCTGGGTGTCCACGAAGTTGCCCTGGCCGCCGTCGCGGTAGGCCTGTCCCGTCTCGCGGTCGGTGAAGGTGTCCGTTGCCGGGTCGTAGTCCATGGTGGGCTGGAAGATGTACGCGCTGCTGCCGTCGGCGGTGCGCAGCGTGCCGTCGCCCGGGTCCTCGGAGACGGGGACGGCCATGCCGAGGACGGCGTCCTGCTGGGCGAGGATCTGGGGGAGCTTGAGGGTCGTGTAGCCGTCGAGGCCCACGGCCTTGCCGGTCGCGTCGCGGGCGGGCTCGGGGACCTCGGTGAGGGGCTGCTCGCCGTCGCCCCGGTAGGCCTTGCCCTCGGGGTCGGTGAGCAGGAGCGAGAGCTCGCCGCCCCGCTCGAGGACCGCCACGCGGTACGAGGGCGAGTCGGGCACGCGCTCCTGGGCCTTGAGCTGGATCGCGGCGATCGCGTCCTCTTTGGTGCTGTTGTGGCCGTCGCCGTAGTTGGTGAACGCGATGTACCCCGTGAAGGCGACCACGAACACCTGGAACACGGCGAGGAAGAACACGCCGGGCGCCAGGTACTTGGCAGGGAGCCCGCCCCGGCGCAGGTAGATCCAGTTGATGAGCACGGTCACCGCTGCCGTGACCGCGAGGACGGTCCACGACTCGTCCAGGAACAGGACGATCATCACGGACACGGCGAACGCGTCCACGAGGCCGAGGAGCAGGATCTTGGCGAGGATGCCGCCGAGCCCCTCCGGGCCCCGCTTCGCGGGACGCCGCGGGGCCTTGGGGCCGTCGGCGCTGTGTGTGGGCGGTGCTGGAACCGTTCTGGCGTCGAGTGCATTCATGGGGCTCTGGTTGCTTTCGGTCGGTCCGTGGGGGGGGGGGGGGGGGGGGGGGGGCGGCGGCCCCCCCCCCCCCGCGGGGGGGGGGGGGGGGGGGGTGGGGGGGGGGGGGGGGGGGGGGCGCCCCCCCCCCCCCCCCCACGGGGCTCTTGCCGGGTCTGGTCGGAAGGCGGATTCCTGCTGGGCGGCCTGCCCTACTGGGCGATCTTCTTCTCGACGTTGGCGACCATGGCCTTCCACGCAGCCTCAGGGTCTCCCTGGCCCTTGATGAGGGCCAGCTCGGTCCCGCCCCAGTCGGCCCAGACGGCGTCCATCTCGGGCAGGGCAGGCATCGGAACGCCGTTCGCACCGATCTCGCCGAAGGCCTTCACCACAGGATCCGAGGAGGCCTTCTCGAACGAGGCCTTGAGCGCCGGCGGGCGGCCGCCTGCCTTGAAGAGTGCGTCCTGGACCTCTTCGGTGCTCAGGTAGTTGACCGCGAACTCCGTGGCCGCGAGAGCGTTCGCGCTCTTCGAGCTGATGAAGAACCCGTTGACGCCGATGAACGGCTGGGCCGGCTTGTCTCCGACGGTCGGGAGCGGGTCCACTGCGAGCTTGATCCCGGCCTTCTGGATGTCCGGGATGTTCCACGGACCGGTGAGGAAGTAGGGCGACTCGCCCTTGATGAACTTCTCCTTGGCGATGTCCCCGGTGATGTTGGAGTTGAAGACCTTCTCCCCCTTGTCACCCCACTGCTTGAGCTTCTTGGCGAACTCGATTCCGCCGGGCGTCCCGAGCTCGAGCTTGCCAGCGTCGTAGCCGCCGTCAGCGCCCGTGCCGAAGACGGGGGCACCGAGCGAGGTCTGGAGCGGGTAGAGGTGGTACGGGTCGCCCTGCTTCGGGTCGAGCCCGACCAGGAACGGGTAGGAGGCCTTGCCGTCGGCGACAGCCTTCTTGCCGGTGGCGATGACGTCGTCGAACGTCGTCGCGGCCTCGGGCGCGAGGGCGGTGTTGCGCACGAGCCCGATGTTCTCGATCGCGAACGGGACGCCGTAGACCGCGCCCTCGTACGTCATCGCGGTGACGGCCGAGTCCTCGAAGAGCGCCGCCTTGTCGCCGAGCTCGAGGGGTGCCACGACGCCGTTCTGGACGAGCTGGCCGAGCCAGTCGTGCGCACCGACGATCAGGTCCGGGCCCTTGCCCGTGGGGACCGCGGTGATGAAGTCCTCGCGAACGGTGTCCTTGCCCACGAGCTTGACCGTGATGCCGGTGTCCGCCTGGAACTTGGCGGCCACGTCCTTGAGCACCGCCACGCGGGGCGTGTCCACCCAGAGGGTGATCGTGGACGCGCCGGCCTCTGCCAGGTTCGCGGGCGCCGAGGACGAGGGGGCGCTGCTGGCCGCTCCCGAGCAGGCGCTCAGCAGGAGGGCGGCTGCCGTGGACAGGGCGCCGACGGCGAACGCCCGGCGGCTGGGCACGGCGGCACTGAGGGAAGTCACCTTCATGGGTGTACCTTTCTGGACACTTCGGGGGATCCGGCGGGGCGCTTGGGCGCCCTGCCGTGCACTCACTCGGCGGAGCGAGACCGCCCCGCAGGCACCATGGAACGAGAGCCTGAGTGATGTAGGCCACAACTGTAAGCGGTTCCAGATTGGATTGTCCAGCACTGACTTCCCGGAGACCGATCCCCGTTAATTTGCTTGGAAGCGCTTCCATAATCCGGGCCAGCCTGCCTACGATGTGGCGCATGCCCTCAGCACCTGACGCGCCCTCCCTGTCCGCCGCCATCGACTCGGCCCCTTCAGCGAGCCTCGACCGCGCAGAGCCCGGCCACACGGACCTCGACCGGACGGACCCCAACAGCACGGAGTTCGCCTCCCTGCCCGGCCGCCGCGACGGGCTCGCGCGCACCGCCGACCTCGTGCACCCCGCTGACCCCGATGGCCGCTGGTGGCGCTCCTCGGTGATCTACCAGATCTACCCGCGCTCCTTCCGGGACCTGAACGGGGACGGGATCGGGGACCTGGCGGGCATCACGGCTGAGCTCCACCACCTCGGCTCTCTTGGCGTGGACGCAGTCTGGCTCTCCCCGTTCTTCCGCTCCCCGCAGCGGGACGGCGGCTATGACGTGAGCGACTACTGCGACGTGGATCCGATCTTCGGATCCCTCGCGGACTTCGACGCGCTCGTCACCCGTGCCGACGAGCTGGGCATCAGGGTCATCGTGGACCTGGTGCCGAACCACTGCTCCAACGAGCACGCGCTCTTCAAGGCGGCCCTGGAAGCGCCGGCCGGCAGCCCCGAGCGGGACCTGTTCTTCTTCCGCGACGGCGGGGGCCCTGACGGCGGGCTGCCGCCGAACAACTGGCAGTCCCATTTCGGCGGCCCCGCGTGGACCAGGACCACGGACGCACAGGGCCGCCCCGGCCAGTGGTACCTGCACCTGTTCGATGCCTCGCAGCCGGACTTCAACTGGGACAGCCCGGCCGTGGTGGCCGAGTTCGAGCGGATCCTGCGGTTCTGGCTGGACCGCGGAGTGGGCGGCTTCAGGGTGGATGTGGCCCACGCGCTCGTCAAGGCGCCCGGCCTGCCGGACTGGGGCGGTCGGGCCGACGGCGGGAGCACCCCCGGCTTCCCCAACACGGACGCCCCGATGTTCGGGCAGGATGCCGTCCACGACATCTACCGGTCCTGGCGCCGCATCCTCGACGAGTACGACGGCGACCGCATCCTGTGTGCCGAGGCGTGCGTCGATCCTGTGGCCCGGGTCGCCCAGTGGGTGCGCCCCGATGAGATGCACCAGGCCTTCAACTTCGCCTACCTCGGAACCCCGTGGGATGCCGAACGGCTCCGCTCCGTCATCACCCTCTCCCTCGAGTCGTTCGACGCGGTCGGCGCCCCCACGACGTGGGTCCTGTCCAACCATGACGTCGTCCGCCATGCCACCCGCTTCGGCGCCGCGGAGGGCGACCGCCCGGGAGACGGCATCGGCCCCGGCGACGCCCAGCCAGACGAGGCCCTCGGCCTCGCGCGCGCCCGTGCCGCCTCGCTCGCGATGCTCGCCCTCCCCGGCGGCGTCTACCTGTACCAGGGCGAGGAACTCGGCCTGCCCGACCACACCCTCATGGACCACGGCTTCCGTCAGGATCCGAGCTTCTTCCGCACCGGCGGCGATGAGCCGCTTCCCCACCCCCGACCATCTCGCCTCCTGGGCCGGGACCGCGCCCGGCCAGAACGAGTCCGCCGGAAGGGTCAAGTCCAGCCGCACCCGCCCCGGAAACCCCCACCTCCAAGGTGCCCTGGGCTCAGCCGCCATGGTCTGCGGCAGGAACCCGGACACCTTCCTCGGAGCCCGCTACCGGCGAATAGCCTCCCGACGTGGCCCCCAACGCGCCAACGTCGCCACCCAGCGCTCGATCCTCACCGCGATCTGGCATATGGGCAACACCGGTACCCTCTACCAAGAGCTCGGAGCCGAACACTTCATCCGGCTCAATCCGAACCGCGCCAAGAACCGCGCCATCCACCAACTCGAAGCAATGGGGTACACCGTCACTCTCGCCGCAGCGTCCTAACCCACCACTATCTACGTGTCAGAT